>NZ_JAAAHR010000060.1:0-47173 GCF_009908215.1 Nonomuraea sp. K271
GCCCCAGCCCGCGCAGGCACAGGCACAGCAGGCCCAGCCGGGGCAGTCGGCGTTCGGCCCGGTACAGGTGGCGTCCCCGCCCGCGTCCCCGCCTGCGGGCCCGCCGCAGTTCCAGGCGTTCGCGCCGGTCCCGTCGGCGGGCGAGTCGAACGGCGGCGCCGTTGACGAGTCCGGCCGGCCGTACCAGCCGTTGAAGGACGTTTCCCAGACCCGGCGCTGCTTCAGGCAGCCGGACGGTCGCTGGTGGCTGCGCATCGACGTGACGGCCGAGCAGCTCGCGGGCGGCGAGTGCGCGCTGCCGACGGGGTTCGCGTCGTACCTGAACCTGTCGCCGGGCGAGAGCAGGACGGTCAGGAGCGCCGCCGGCGAGCTGACGATGACCTGGCACGGCAGGCCGGTGCTCGAGTCGATCGAGCGTCTCCTGGTCGACGTGGGGGCGCGCGAGGGCGGCCACCTGTTCCTGACGTTGTCGGACGAGGGCGTGCTCAGGGCCAGGCACCTGCCGGTCGCCGCCCAGGGCGCGGAGAAGATCACGAAGGCGCTGCGCCTGGTCGGGTACACCGCTCCTGGAGGCACCCGGGACCAGGCGGCCAGGGTGATCGCCACCAGGATCGGGATGACGGGCCCGGTCAGCCTGCCCGACCTGCTCGCCAGGCTCCGCGAGCGCGGGGACCGCGACCTGCTCGCCCTGCTGGACTGAGCCGGTGCCGCGGCTCGCGATCGGCCCTGAGTTTCCCAGGGAGCTCAGCGCACTGGCCCCGCCGGTGCGCAGGGATGCCGTGGTCGCGCTGCGCCGGTTCCTGCTCAGCCTGGCCGGCGCTCCGCATCCGCAGCGGGTGCGGGGCGCCAGGGACGCCAAGGTCGCGACGCTGCGCCTGGCCGAGGGGCATCGCGGGGTTGTGGTGCGGCAGCGGGACGTGTACTGGCTGCGTACGGTGCTGCCCGACCCGGAGGCCTGGTCGTACGCGCAGCGCCACAGGTTCGGCGTCAACCCGGTGCTCGGCGTGATCGAGGAGTGGGACGCCGAGGCGCTCGAACGGGTCGAGCCCGCGTTACGCAGGTCCGTACGGTCGTCGTCCGGACTGTTCGCCCCCATCTGCGACGGCGATCTGCTCGCGCTGGGCCTGGACGTGCACGCGCTGCCGCTGTTCAGGCTGCTCTCGACCGAGGCCGACGTGGCGGCGCTGGAGCCTCTCCTGCCGCCGACCCAGCACGCCCCGCTCGCGGTGCTCGCCCGCGGCGGCACGCTGGCGGAGGCGTGGCGGGAGCTGGACTCCTGGCGCGCGTCGAGCGAGGACCAGGGCCCGGTCGACCCCGACGATCTGTACGCGGCGCTGCTGCGCAGCCCGGACCGGGCGGTGTTCGTGGCCGGCAAGGTGGAGCTCGACCGGGTGTTGCGGGCGCCCGACTGGTGCACGTTCCTGCATCCGCCGCAGCACCGGCTGGCCAGGGCGGCGCGCTACGAGCAGCCGGTGCTGGTGGTGGGCGGAGCGGGCACGGGCAAGACCGTCGTCGCCCTGCACAGGGCCGCTCATCTGGCCGCGCACGGCGCGGGACCGGTGCTGCTCGTGACGTTTTCGCAGGGGCTTGCCGAGGAACTGTCTGCGAAACTCGACCTTCTGATCGATGATGAGGTGGTGCGCAAGCGGGTCGAGGTGGACAACGCCGATCGGCTGGCCATGCGGATCGTGACCGATGCGGAGGGCCGGCGACCGGCGCTGGTGGGGCAGGGGGCGCGTTCGCTGGCCGAGCTGACCGACGAGGCGCTCAGGTGGTTGTCCCGATCGACGGGCGATCTGCTCGACGACGTCGATCCCGGGCACAAGCCGTACCGGCACATCGTGGTGGACGAGGCGCAGGACGTCTCCCCGGCCCAGTGGCGGCTGCTGCGGGCGGCGGCGCCGCACGCGCGCGACGACCTGTTCGTGGTCGGCGACCCGCACCAGCGGATCACCGACACGCGGGTGGCGCTGGGCGCGGTCGGCATCGCGGCCGTCCAGCACACGCTCAGGCTCTCCTACCGCCTGCCGCAGGAGCTGCTGTCGTTCGTGGTCAGGCTGCGCGGGGGCGGTCTCGCGACCGGGCTGGTCAAGGGCGCCACCGACATGTACGGCCTGCGCGCGGCGCGCAACGGCGCCCGCCCGGTGGTCAGGGCGTACGCCACGCGTGAGGCGGAGCTGGAGGGGCTGCGGGCCGTGGTCGAGTCGTGGCTGTCGGACGGCGTTCCCGCGGCCGAGATCGGGGTCGGCGCCCGCGACGCCCGGCACGTCCGGGCGGCCCGGCGGGCGTTGTCGGGCCTGCACGTGCGCGCCTCGGCCTTCCCGCACATGAAGGGGCTCGAGTTCGAGCGGGTGGCGCTCATCGGCGTGGCGGAGGGTGTGGTGCCCGAGCCGCCGCCGGAAGAACCGCACGCGAGGGCTCGTGCGCTGCAGCGTGAACGGAGCATACTGTTCGTCGCCTGCACCCGTGCCCGATCGATGCTCTATATCTCCCATTCCGGACGAGGGAGCCCCTTTTTGTCCCTCTGATCACATAGTCTGAACTGCGGATATAACGTCCCATTGCCGGTTGGACCTCAATGAACCTCAGCCTGAGCGACCTCGCGCCACCACTGCGCTGGACCTCCCCTGGTCAGATTGCGCCGATCGTGGAGGAGCCGCAGCTGCCCGAGGCCTGGTGGCAGGCGATCCCACTCGACCGTGCCTGCGCCATCGCCGGCACGCAGACCGTGGCGGGCCACCTGGCCGGTCTCGCCGTGGCCTGCTGGGGTCATCTGATGCTCGGCGACATCCTTCCGCTGCTGCGGTTCTCCGACCCCGCCGAGGCCGAGCGCACGCCGGAGACCCTGGGCAGGGACGTGGTGCAGAAGTTGTTCACCGGCGTGTTCGAGCGGCTGCTCGAACCGCTTCCCGAGGCCGTGCCTGCGCCGTCCAGGACGGACAAGCCGCTGCCCGAGTTCATCGACGACCTGTTCGGGTCGCTCGACGACCGGCAGCGGGCCATCGCCCGCGACCGCCTGTACGCCACGCAGCGGGCCACGCTCGACGAGCTGGCGCAGCGCTTCTCGGTGACGCGGGAGCGGATCAGGCAGATCGAGCGTGACCTGCGCGAGCACGTGGAGGCCTGGCTCGGCAAGCCGGAGGCCGCCGCGCTGGCCGCGCACGTGTCGTGGCTGCGCGGCCGGCTGGGCTCGGCCGTGCCCGCCGACGACCTGCAGGCCGCGGTCCCGTGGCACGTCACGGAGCTGCGCAGCCTGGGCATCCCCGCGTGGCGGTTCGTACGCACGCTGCTCACCGGCTACGAGCAGTCCGACGGCTGGCTCGTGGCGGGCGGGGCCGACGACCTGAGGGAGAAGACCCGCCAGCTGTTCGCCGACGGGCCGCACCCGCTCAGCGAGGCCGTCGCCATGGTCGCCCAGCTCGGCGTACGGGAGGACGTCGCCGAGCGGTGGATCCTCGGCGTGCCGCAGCTGCGGGTGCTCGGCACGCACGTCGTGCCGTGGCCGCGCAGCATCAACGAGAAGGCCGAGGCGGTGCTGACGGTCGCCGGCACGCCGCTGTCACCCGAGGACATCCAGGAGCGCATCGGCGAGGACTACAGCCTGGTCGGCATCCGCAACCAGCTCACCGCCGACGACCGGTTCCGCCGGGTCGACCGCAACAAGTACGGCCTGACCCGCTGGGGCGGCGACGAATACCTGGGGATCAGGGAGATGATCGCCAGGGAGATCGAACGGGCCGGCGGCGAGGCGTCGGTGAGCACGATCGTGACGAACCTGACCTCGCGCTACGAGGTGAGCGAGAGCTCCGTGCGGGCCTACTCCGGCGGGCCGGGGTTCGAGCGCACGCAGCGGGGGTGGATCCGGGTGGCGGGCACCTCGCCGAGCGGGGAGGCGGAGCCGTACCAGCCGCGCAAGGACGTGTCGGAGACGCGGCGCAGCTTCCGCTCGCGCGACGGGCGCTGGTGGCACCGGGTGGACATCAACGCCGAGCACCTGCGCGGCTCCGGATCGCCGCTGCCGACCGGGTTCGCGGCCTACCTCGGGATGGCGCCCGGCGGGTCGCTGACCGCCTCCACGCCGACCGGCGACGTGGTGATCAGCTGGCACAACCAGCCCACCATGGGGTCGATCCGCAACGTGCTGGCCGACTTCAAGGCGAGCGAGGGCGACCACGTGTTCCTGACCGTGTCGGACGGCGGCGAGCTGCTGACGCGGCACATGCCGGCCGCTCCGCCGGGGATGTCGCCGCTCAACCGGGCCCTCTACCTCATAGGGATCACCGCGCCGGTCAACTCGGAGATCGAGGGGTTGCGGCTGATCGGGGCCAGGATCGGGGCGTCCGACCTCGCCACGCGCGACGAGATCCTGAACCGGCTGCGCGAGCGCGGCGACAGGGACATTCTCGGTTTCCTGGGCGGATGACGCTCGGGCTAAGCTCGGGAGATGTTGCGGATCTACGACACGCGCACCCGGCAGGTCGAGGAGATCGACGCCGGGCGGGCGGTGCGGATGTACACGTGCGGGCCGACGGTCTACCGTCACGCGCACGTGGGCAACCTGCGCACCTACCTGATGTCCGACCTGATCAGACGGGTTCTGGAGCTGCGGCGGGTGCGTGTGCTGGTCTGCCAGAACATCACCGACGTCGGTCATCTCGACGACGACGCCGACGAGGGCGAGGACAAGGTCCTCGCGCGGGCGCGGGCGCAGGGCCGTTCAGCGGGCGAGCTGGCCCGCTTCTACGAGGACGCCTTCCGGCGTGACACCGCCGCGCTCGGCCTGCGGCCTCCCGAGCACATGCCGCGCGCGAGCGAGCACATCGACCAGATGATCGAGCTGATCGCCAAGCTGATCGAGAAGGGGCACGCGTACGCGGTGCCGGACGGGTCGGTCTTCTTCGACGTAAGGACATTTCCTACCTACGGTGAAATTTCAGGAAACCGGCTGGACGCGCTCAAGCCCGCCCACCGCATCGACGCCGTCGATCCCCGCAAACGCTTCCACGCCGACTGGGCCCTGTGGAAGCCCGCCACGGGCGAGCTGAGCTGGGACGCCCCGTGGGGACGCGGTTTCCCTGGCTGGCACGTGGAGTGCTCGGCCATGTCGCTGCGCCATCTCGGGTCGCGCTTCGAGATTCACACGGGCGGCATCGACCTGCGGTTCCCGCACCACGAGGACGAGCGGGCGCAGTCCGACGCGGCCGCCGGGCACGAGGTCGTACGGCACTGGGTGCACGGTGAGCACCTGCTGTTCGACGGGCGCAAGATGGCCAAGTCCACCGGCAACGTGGTGCTGCTGTCCGACGTGGTCGACGCCGGTCTCGACCCGCTCGCCCTGCGCATGGCCTTCATGGAGCACCGCTACCGCCAGCAGGTCAACCTGACCTGGGAGACGTTGCGGGCGGCCGACCGCACGCTGCGCCGGTGGCGTTCACGGGTGGCCGAGTGGTCGGAGTCGGTCAGCGCGCCCATGCCCCTCGATCACGTGGCGCGGGTCGAGGCGGCCATCGAGGACGACCTCGACACGCCGGCGGCGCTGAGAGTCCTGTGGGAGCTGGAGCGGGACGAGTCGGTGGCGCCGGGGGCGAAGCTGGAGGCGTTCCTGCACCTGGACCAGGTGCTGGCGCTGGACCTGCCGACCGAGATCGGCAAGACGCGGGTGCTGCCGCCCGGGGCCGGGGAGTTGCTGGAGGAACGCGCCCGTGCCCGCGAGGCGAAGGACTGGACGGCCTCCGACCGGCTCAGGGACGAACTCGCCGAGATGGGGGTCCGCGTGGCCGACACCCCGGAGGGCCAGACCTGGGCCTGATCCCTCCGGGCGGTCCGTTGCGACGGTCCAAGGAGTGATCTTGGGCTGTCAGACTTGATGCCAGTTTCGGCATGATGGAGGTATTCGGTGAGGCCCTATGCGTGGATGCCGTGGCCTTTGCGGTGGTTCGCTCGGGTGTTGACCGTTCTGCTCGCGCTGGCGCTGGTGCTGGCGGGGGTGATCATCGTCACGGTGCGGACGTCGTTCCCTCAGATGGACGGGTCGCTGAGGTTGCCTGGTTTATCCACAAATGTGGAGATTTTTCGCGATAAATCAGGAATCCCGCACATCTACGCTGACACTGCTGCCGACCTGTTCATGGCCCAGGGGTTCGTGCACGCCCAGGACCGTTTCTTCGAGATGGACCTCCGGCGCCACATGACCGCCGGGCGTCTGTCGGAGCTCTTCGGCGCCGCCACACTCAAAACGGACAAGGCGCTCAGGACCATGGGCTGGCGCAGGGTCGCCGAACAGGAGCTCGGCGGGCTGACCAAGGACACGCGGGACAACCTCAACGCGTACGCCAAGGGTGTCAACACCTGGCTCGCCGCCAACCCCAACGCCTCCGACCGCAGCATCGAATACTCCGTGCTGAAGCTCCAGAACGGTCCGTACCAGCCGGAGAAGTGGACCGCGGCCGACTCCGTCGCCTGGCTCAAGGCCATGGCGTGGGACCTGCGCTCCAACGTGGAGAGCGAGATCGACCGGTCGCTCGCGCTCACCAAGCTGCCCAGGGCGCGGGTCGACCAGCTCTATCCCGACTACCCGTACGACCGCCACTCCCCGATCGTCACGCAGGGCGCCCTCGCCAAGGGACGTTTCGACCAGGAGGCGGAGCCACGGCGGCGGGCCGGGCGGCTGCTCATCCAGGCGGCCGAGGCCCTCGACGCCGTGCCCAGCACGATGAGCACCGAGGACCGCGAGGGCGTCGGGTCGAACTCGTGGGTGGTCTCCGGCACGAACACGACCGGCGGAAAGCCGCTGCTGGCCAACGACCCGCACCTGGCCCCGCAGATGCCGTCGGTCTGGTATCAGGCGGGGCTGCACTGCAGGAAGCTCTCGGAGCGGTGCCCGTACGACGTGACGGGGTTCACCTTCTCCGGCGTGCCCGGCGTGATCATCGGGCACACGGACAAGATCGCGTGGGGCTTCACCAATCTCGGGCCTGACGTGGCCGACCTCTTCCTTGAGCAGGTGGAGGGCGACACGTACCTGTACCGGGGCGAGCGCGTGAAGCTGGAGACGAGGAAGGAGCAGATCAAGGTGGCCGGCGGCGACCCGGTCACGATCACGGTCAGGAGCACGCGGCACGGGCCGCTGATCAACGAGGTGATCGAGACCGCCAGGCCCAGCGGCGAGGCCAACGCGGTGGCCCTGCAGTGGACGGCGCTGACGCCGGGGCGGACGGCCGACGCCGTCTTCGAGCTCAACAGGGCGAGCGACTGGGAGCAGTTCAAGGCGGCGGCGGCGCTGTTCGAGGTTCCCGCCCAGAACCTGATTTATGCCGATACGGCAGGCAAGATCGGCTACCAGGCGCCCGGACGCATCCCCATACGCGAGAACGGCGACGGCACCTGGCCGGTCCCCGGATGGACGGGTGAGTACGACTGGAAGCCGGAGCCGATCCCGTTCGACCGCCTGCCGTCCGTGGAGGACCCGGCCGACGGGTTCATCGTCACAGCCAACAACGCCGTCATCGACCCCGCACGCTACCGACCCCTGCTCACCAAGGACTGGGCGTACGGCTACCGCTCCCAGCGCATCCGCGACCTCATCGAGGAGGCGCTCGCGAAGGGCCCGATCGACGCGGCGGCCATGGCGCGCATCCAACAGGACACCTACAACGGCTTCGCCGAGACGCTCGTCCCGGCGCTGATGCAGGTGGATCTGGCGGGGCCCAGCGGCCAGGCCAGGCAGTTGCTGAAGACGTGGGACAGGCGGGAGGACCTCGGCTCCGCGGCGGCCGCGTACTTCAACGCCGTGTGGCGTCAGGTGCTCGTACTGACCTTCAACGACGACCTGCCCGAGCAGGCCAGGCCGGCCGGCGGCGACCGCTGGTACGAGGTCGTCAGGCGGCTGCTCGTCACCCCCGGCGACCCCTTCTGGGACGACGTCACCACCAAGAACCGCAAGGAGACCCGCGACGACATCCTGCGCCAGGCGATGGCCTCGGCGCACCAGGAACTGGCCGACCGTCTCGGTGACGACGTCACGGCGTGGCGCTGGGGAGACCTGCACCGGCTGGACCTGGTCCACGACTCGCTCGGGACCTCGGGCATCGCGCCGGTGGAGGCGCTGTTCAACCGCGGGCCGCTGCCGGTGCCCGGCGGCAAGGACGCGGTGAACGCCACGGGGTGGAACGTCCAGAGCGGGTACGAGGTCACCGCCGTACCGTCGATGCGCATGATCGTCGACATGTCCGACCTGGACAAGTCGCGGTGGATCAACCTGACCGGCGCCTCGGGGCACGCCTTCCACGACAACTACGTGGATCAGGCGGAGGCGTGGGCGCGTGGAGAGTTGATGCCGATGCTCTCCACGCCGGAGTCGGTCAGGAAGGCGGCCGTGCACACGCTCCGGCTCACTCCCTGACACGTACGCCACGTACACGTGAAGTCACTTGACGGAACGAACGTTTACAACGTCTGTCAACCACCGCTTCCACGTTTTCGCCACCGGAGGGGAGCGCGCGGGTAACCACCGTCTTCCAGTCCGGCGGAGCGCTCGAAAACGTTGTACGAGGCGCGGTCCCCGCACACGATCGCGGAGAAGAGCATGGCGAGCAGATAGAGCGGCACCATGGGCAGCCCCGCGCACCACGCCCACTGCGTGGCGTGCCGGTCCTCGTGCATGACGAGCCGGACGTGCAGCGAGTCTCTGCCGGTCAGGACCACGTTGCCGATGGTGAACGCGCTCGCGGCGGGGAAACGGTAGCGGTAGCCGAAGGCGAGGATGAGGCCGTTGGGGCCGGGCTGCCTGGTGGCGCCGCCGATGACCGCAACGAGCACGCCGAGCGGTGTGGCGAGATTCAGGCAGTTCGTCACGCGCCGGAACCGGAAGCGCTTGTCCATGCGTCTCAGTCTTGACCGATCTTGACAAGTCGGAATAATGGCCAGGGTCCTGAAATCTCCCACAAGAGCAGGATTATGAAACTCTCCATCCTGGGCGCGCTGCTCGGCACCGTCGCACTGGCAGGAGCCGGCGGAGCCGCGATCTCCCAGACGTCAGCGACCGAACCTCTATCCACTGGCAGCCCACTAGGCGCGAGGGTCGCGTTAACCGACGGCCCGAGCGAGACTCCAGTCCCTTCGGAAAGTCCCACGACCGGGGAGTACACCGCCAAGACCAAGGTGGTCAAGAAGAGAGGCGTCTCCTATCTGGACGTCTCCATCGCCCATGAAGGGCCCGCGCTCTTCACCGTCAAGCAGCGGGTGTGCCGGCGGGGGTCGTGCAAGACCACGACCGCGGACGTCCCGGTCGTCGACGGCGCGGCCGAGGCCACGAAGAAGCTCGGCCGGGGCACGTACAAGAAGCGTGGCAAGCCCCGGGTCGAGGTGACGCCCATCCCCCTGCCGACCGTGACGGAACGGGTCACAGTGACCGTCACCGAGCCCGGCCCGACGGTCACGTTCACCTGCCGGCCGGGTGACCCGCCGACGGAGACCCCGCCGCCGACCGACGTGCCGACGGACACACCTCCGCCCACCGACGTACCGACGGACACACCTCCGCCGGACGAGACCGCTCCCCCGCCTCCCACGGAAACCGCCACCGAGACACCCACGGAGCCCCCGACGGAGCCCCCGACGGAGACGGTGACCCCGACGGACACCGCGCCGCCGACGGACGGCGTGCCGCCTTCGGCGAGCCCCACGGAGGAGATCCCGACCTGTCCACCGGCCTCGCTGCCGCCGACCGACGTACCGCCCACCGAGGCACCGACGGACACGCCTCCGCCCACGGACGCACCCACGGACACGCCCCCGACGGACACCGGCGCCCCGCCGCCGCCTTCGGAGAGTGCTCCCGCCCAGTGACGCGGGATCGGACCCAGTGATCGGGCCAGGCCGTGTGCCTGGTCCGACTCATGGGCCGCGCAAGCCGCTTACGGCAGGTCAAGGTTGTGGTAGCGGCCCTCGTGGTAGAGCAGCGGCGCCTCCTCCGAGGGCGTGCTCAGCGCCCTCACCCCACCCACCACGATCGAGTGGTCGCCGGCGTCGTGCACCGCCGTGGTGACGCACTCCACCGTCGCGATCGCCCTGTCGAACAACGCCACCCCCGTCTCGCCCCGGTGGTGCGGCCACCGTGCGAGCTGCCCGTTCAGCGGTCGCCCGCGGTGGGCGAAGAAGCGTGAGGCGTCCTCCATCGAGGCCGGCAACACCGACACCCCCCACACCCCGGTCTCCAGCACCGCTTCATGGAACCGGGCCACCTTCTCGGCGCAGAAGAGCACGAGCAGCGGTTCGAGGGAGACGGAGGTGAAGGAGTTGATCGTCATCGCGTGGTCGACGCCGTCGCGGCGGGTCGTGACGATCGCGACTCCGGTGGTGAAGCGGCCGACGACCTTGCGATGGGTTGCGGGGTCCACGTGCCGCTCGATGAAATGCACGAAAGATACTTTATGCCGCTACATGGGATTATTCGGAGAGTACCCTCGCAACAACCAGGAACCCCCTGACGAGGGCGACAGCAGGTAGGCCGCCACGAGGGCCAGCAGACCACCGTACAGATAGATGTAGCCCGGAGCGCCCCGCGCGATCACCAGGTCACCCGCGCCCAGCTCCAGCGTGAACGGCATCGTCACCAGCAGCCACCCGACCGCCGTCGCGACCGCCCCGAGCCGGGCGCGCATCAGCCGGCCCGCCCCCAGGCTCACCCCGAACAACGCCAGCACCCAGACCAGCGCCGCCATCGGCACCCCGTCCAGCTGCCACGCCGGATGAGTGAAGCCGCCGACGACCGCCATCACGACCCCGAGCACGAACAACATGCCGTACGCCGCCCCGCCCAGCGCCGACTCGGCCTGGCTGCGATGTTCCATAGCGACTGAGGTTAGTGGATGCCTGCGAAGAGATCGTTCTCGCGGTTGTACGGCTCGCCGAGCCCTCCGGCCTCCACGGGCGGCCCCGGCACCGGCGGGCCCGGCGACCCGATCGCCAGGGTGTAGTGCTCGACCCCCGCGATCTCCTGGCCGATGTTGTTGGACAGCGCGAACCACGGCTCCGCCACGGTGATCTGCGTGGCGTGGGCCCGCATGGCCTCGATCTTGTTGCCGATCCAGGGACGCGCGTCGATCTCGGTGGTGATGTCCTGGTCCGCGCAGCCGAAGGCCATGTCCTCGACGTCCTCCACGAGGAAGCCGACCCCGGCCTCGCGCAGCGCCTCCGAGCTGCGGCGCAGCACGGACCTGGCGACGGCGGTGTGGTAGGACTTCGCGATCCGCCACGGCGTGCCCGTGCCGAAGCCGGGGTCCGCGGCCAGCTCGAACGCCCTCCGCGAGACGCGGTGCGCCTGGATGTGGTCGGGGTGGCCGTAGAAGCCGTTCTCGTCGTACGTCACCAGCACCTGAGGGCGTACTTCGCGGATGACCTTGACCAGCTCGCCCGCGGCCTCGTCGAGGTCCGCCTGCCAGAAGGCCTTCGGGTGGTCGTTGGAGGCCACGCCCATCATGCCCGAGTCGCGCCAGCGCCCCGGCGCGCCGAGGAAGCGGTGGTCCTCGACCCCCAGCGCCTTGCAGGCGGCGTCGAGCTCGCCGATCCGGTACGGCCCCAGCGCGTCGTCCCTGTCGGCCGCCAGATGGGCGAGGTCACCGGGAATGATCTCGCCTTCCTCGCCGAGCGTGCAGGTCACCAGCGTGACGTGGGCGCCCTCGGCGACGTATTTCGCCATGGTCGCCCCGGTGCCGATCGACTCGTCGTCCGGATGGGCGTGCACGAGCAGGAGCCGTCGATCAGTCATAGCCCTGAGCGTAACAATCATGCGTCCCTGGCAGGATTGGCCCCATGAGTGAGAGCTTCCCGCGACTGTCGGCCAGGACCCGCCGGTTCACCCTCGGAGTGCCCAGAGGCTTCAGGATCTCCCCTGACGGCGGCCGGGTGATCTTCCTGCGCACGCAGTCGGGCGACGACCCGGTGACCTGCCTGTGGGAGCTCGACACCGAGACCCACGTCGAACGCCTGATCGTCGATCCGCGCACGCTTCACGCCGACGAGGAGGACCTGCCACCGGAAGAGCGGGCCAGGCGCGAGCGCAGCAGGGAGTCCGCGGGCGGCGTGGTCTCCTACGCCACCGACGCCGCCGTGACCCGGGCCTGTTTCGCCCTGTCCGGCGGGCTCTACGTGGTGGACCTGGCCGGCGGCCAGGCGCACCGGCTCGACACTCCGGGCGCGGTCATCGACCCCCGGCTCTCCCCTGACGGGCGGCACGTCGCCTACGTCACCGGCGGCGCCCTGCGCGTCCAGGACGTGCTCTCCGGCGCCGACCGCGCGCTCGCCACGCCGGAGTCGGGGACGGTGACGTACGGGCTGGCCGAGTTCATCGCCGCCGAGGAGATGGACAGGATGCGCGGCTACTGGTGGGCGCCGTCGAGCGACGCGCTGCTGGTCGAGCGGGCCGACGAGGCGCCGGTCAACGTCTGGCACATCGCCGATCCGGCCAACCCCGACCGTCCGGCCACGGTCCAGCGTTACCCGGCGGCCGGCACGGCCAACGCGGTCACCGAGCTGTTCGTGCTGGGGCTCGACGGGTCGCGCGTCGCGGTGCCGTACACCGAGGAATACCTCACCACCGCCGCCTGGGACTCCCACGCGCTGTCGATCGTGACGATGACCCGCGACCAGAAGACGATGCGGCTGTTCACCGTCGACCCGGCGACCGGCGCGAGCACGCTGGTGCGCGAGGACACCGATCCGGCCTGGGTCGACATCGTGACGGGCGTGCCCGCACACCTCGACGACGGGTCGCTGGTCTGGGTGGCCTCCGCCGACGGCGGCCACCGGCTCCACATCGACGACCATCCGGTCACCCCACCGACGTTGCAGGTGCGGGCCGTGCTCGACGTCGACCACGACAGCGTGCTGTTCAGCGCGAGCGGCGACCCGACCGAGATCCAGCTGTGGACGTGGGACGGCCATTCCCTGCTGCCCGTCTCGACCCGTTCCGGGGTGTTCTCGGGGCGCATGTCGGGCGGGGTGGGCGTACTGACCGAGCAGAGCCTCGACGCCGAAGGCGTCTCGACCACGGTGGTGAAGCGCGACGGCACGGCGGTGCCCATCCCGTCGTACGCCGAGCGTCCTGGCCTCGACATGCGGGTCTCGCTCGGCCGTTCCGGCCGTCGCGACCTGGCCACCGCCGTGGTGCTGCCGTCGTGGCACGAGCAGGGCTCCCGCCGGCTGCCGGTCCTGATGAATCCGTACGGCGGCCCGCACGCCCAGCGGGTGCTCAACCAGCGCGGCATCTTCCTGGAGAGCCAGTGGTTCGCCGAGCAGGGGTTCGCCGTGGTCGTGGCCGACGGGCGCGGCACCCCCGGCCGCGGCACGGCCTTCGAGCGGGCCGTGCTCAACGACCTGGCGACCCCGGCGCTGGAGGACCAGGTCGACGCCCTGCAAGGGGTGGCCGAGCAGTACCCCGACGACCTCGACCTGACGAAGGTCGCCATCCGCGGCTGGTCGTTCGGCGGTTACCTGGCCGCGCTGGCGGTGCTGCGCCGACCGGACGTGTTCCACGCGGCGGTCGCGGGGGCGCCGGTGACCGACTGGCGGCTGTACGACACGTGCTACACCGAGCGCTACCTGGGCCACCCCGACCAGCAGCCCGAGGTGTACGAGAAGTCCTCGTTGTTCGCCGACGCCGGCAAACTGGAACGCCCGCTGCTGCTGGTCCACGGCCTGGCCGACGACAACGTCGTGGCCGCGCACACTCTCCGCCTGTCCTCGGCGCTCCTCGCGGCGGGTCGCCGGCACAGCGTGCTCCCGCTGTCGGGGGTGACGCACATGACGCCTCAGGAGGTGGTGGCGGAGAACCTGCTCCTGCTGCAACTGGACTTCCTCAAGCAGGCGCTGGGCTGACCCATCCTGGAGCGGCGACCGTACCGACGAGGGACGGGGACGTTCCCGGCGGCCACCGTACGCACTGAGCTGAGGGTCTGACAAACCCAGGTCCGACACCCGCGCCGCGAAGATCAAACCCTGGTCCGACGCGATCCCGCCACCCGCTGCGGGATCGTGAACGCCATGCTGAAATCCCTCACCCTCACCCTGGCGCTCCTGGGCGCGAGCCTGACCGCCCCGGCCGCGGCGGCGACCACCACCGCCCAGGATTGGCGCCCCTGCCCCCGTGACAAGATCGGGATGGTCTGCACCGACCTCAAGGTCCCGGTCGACTGGAGCAAACCCGGCGGCCGCACGATCAACCTGAAACTGGGGCGGCTCAAGGCCACCGGCGCCTCGGAGGGGTCGGTGCTGGTGGCCTACGGCGGTCCCGGCGGTCCCGGCATCGCCCTGACCCAGGCCAACCCCGGCTGGTGGGCCGCGCTCCGCGAGCGTATGGACATCGTCACGTGGGACACTCGCGGCTACGGCGAGCAGTTCCAGGGCCTCAGCACGGGCCTGCGGTGCTCGTGGACCCGCGTCCCCATCCCCGACGCCCCGGAGGACGACGCCTCCCTCGGCCGACTGTCCGACACCAACCGCGGCTACGCCGAGGCCTGCCGCCTGAAAGACCCCGAGTTGTTCGCCCACATGAGCTCGGCCGACCACGCCAGAGACATGGAGGCCATCAGGAAGTCCCTCGGCGACGGCGAGCTCAACTTCTACGGCGCCTCCTACGCGGGCATCTTCGGCCAGGCATATGCCCGTCTCTTCCCCGGCCGCATCCGCACGATGGTCCTCGACGGCACGATCAACCACAGCACCGCGAGCTGGGAACGTGAGCTGGGAGAGTCGGCCAAGGCCAACGAGAGCTCCCTGCGGCGCTTCTTCGCCTGGTGCAGGGCCAACGACTGCTCCGACGTGCCCGGCCGCTGGCGGGCGCTGATCGCCAGGGCCGAGCGCACCCCCGTCCCCACCACGACCGCCAACGTCGCCTACAACGGCCGCGACCTGCAGTCCTTCGCCATCGGACGGGCCCGGCAGGGCAAGCCGGCCTGGCCCGGCCTGGCGCAGGCGATCCGCAAGGCCGCCAAGGGAGACGCGTCCGGCTTCGTGCCCGCCCGCGGCGCCCGCTACCCCGACCAGTCCACGGGCGTCACGGAGTGCACCGACTGGCCCCGCATCGCCGGCCTCAAGGAGCTGGCCGCCACCAACACCCGCCTACGCACGATTGCCCCTAACGCGGGCTCCGCCAACACCCTTGCCACGGCGATGCTCGGCTGCATCGGCTGGCCGGTCCCCGTGACCAACAAGCCCGCTCCCCTCCCCAAGGGTCTGCCGCCCCTGCTCGGGGCGGGAGCGTGGGGCGAGTCCGACGCGGTGGCCCGAGCACTGTCGTCGGTCCCGGGCAGCGCCGTCGTCCACCACGACGGGCCCGGCCACACGCTCTACGGCTTCAACGAGTGCGCCCGTGACCACATCAACCGCTACTTCACCGACCGCACCGTCCCCGCCAAGACCACCCGATGCTGACCACGGACTCCGGGTTCGTCGCCACGGGACGCCCTCGACCGTCGCCACGGAACGCCCCGGGTCCGTCACCACGCACAAGACGGAGGCTGTCACACCGCGCGAGACAGGGGCGTCACTGGTTGGGGGTGGAGGAGGTGCCGTGCCAGCTGGTCCAGAGGGCCGCGTAGGAGCCGCCCGCCGCCACCAGTTCGTCGTGGGAGCCCAGTTCGCTGATGCGTCCGTCCTCCACGACGGCCACCCGGTCGGCGTCGTGCGCCGTGTAGAGGCGGTGGGCGATCGCGATGACCGTCCGTTTGTCGAGTACGGCGGCCAGCGAGCGTTCCAGGTGCCTGGCGGCCCGTGGGTCGATGAGAGAGGTGGCCTCGTCCAGCACGAGGGTGTGCGGGTCGGCGAGCACGAGGCGGGCCAGGGCGAGTTGCTGGGCCTGCGCGGGCGAGACGGCGAGCCCTCCGGAGCCCACCCGGGTCTCCAGGCCGTCGGGCAGTTCCAGCACCCAGTCGAGCGCGTCCACCGCTTCGAGCGCCGTCCGCACGGCCTGGTCGTCGGCGTCGGAGCGGGCGATCACGAGGTTGTCGCGTACGGTCCCCTTGAACACGTGGTGTTCCTGGGTGACGAGCGCGACGTGGCCGCGCAGGTCGTCGAGAGGCAGTTCGACCAACGGCACCCCGCCCACCGCCACCGAGCCGGCGCGCGGCCCGTGGATGCCGGCCAGCAGCCGCCCCAGCGTCGACTTGCCGGCGCCCGACGGACCGACCATGGCCAGCCGCTCTCCCGGCTGCACGGTCAGCGACACGCCGTGCAGCACGTCGCGGCCCTCACGGTAGGCGTAGCGCACGTCCGACGCCTCCAGCAGTTCGCCGGAGGGAGACGACGACGCGGAGGCCACCCGGTCGTCGGGCACGTTGGCCACGCCGAGCAGCCGGGCCATGGATGCCCCGCCCACCTGCAGCTCGTCGATCCACATGAGGAACCTGTCGAGTGGGTCGATGAGCTGCTGGGCATAGAGGGTGGCGGTGGTCACCTGGGCGAGCGTGACCCAGCCGTTGGTGTAGAAGAGGCCGCCGACCAGCAGCGTGGCCACGACGGGCAGCACATAGCCCAGCTCGACGGCGGGGTACCACATGGAGCGCAGGTGGAGCGTGTAGCGCTCGGCGGCGTACGAGCGGGCGATGTCGTCGTCGGTGCGGGCCCTGCGCCGCTCCTGCAGCCCGAGCGCCTCCACCGCCCTGGCGCCCTCGACGGTCTCGGCCAGCCCTTCGGTGAGGTCGGCGTAGGCGGCGTTCTCACGGAGATAGCCGTCGCGCGCCCGCTTCAGATACCACCGGCTGGAGATCCACAACACCGGGCCGGCGATCAGCATGGGCAGCATGAGCAGCGGACTGACCAGGAGCAGGGCGCCCACGGTGATCGCGAAGGTGACGGACGCGATGAGCGTCTCGGGGACGGCGTGCCGCACGGTGCGCGACAGGGCGTCGACGTCGCGGGAGGTCCTGGTGATCAGGTCGCCGGCACCGGCCCGTTCGACGGTGGACAAGGGCAGCCCGAGCACCCGGTCGACGAAATCCTCGCGCAGCTCGGCCAGCACCTTCTCGCCGAGCCTGGCGGAGGCCAGCACGGCGTAGCGGACGAGCACGCCCTGCAGCAGCAGGAACGCCCCGATGGCGGCCGCCACGACGACGACGTTGACCTCGGCGCCATACTGCACGTCCTGCACCAGCCTGCCGAGCTGCCACGGCACGGCCAGCCCGGCCACGGCGGCCAGCCCGTGCAGGAGGAGGGCGACGGTGAGCTCGCGCGGATAGCGCAAGGTCAGCCGCCTGGCGTAGGCGCGCACCTGTTTGCGGTCGGCGACCGGAAGGATCTCGCGGGTCATGTGTCAGTCCTCCCCGCGGGTCACGGTCGCGGCATAGGCGGGCGTGTTGTCGAGCAACTGCCGGTGTGTGCCCTCGGCCAGCACCCTGCCGTCCTCGACGTAGATGACGTGGTCGGTGCGGTCGAGCACCAGAGGGCTGGTCGTGCAGACCAGCGTGGTGCGGCCGGCGCGGGCCTTGGCCAGCCGCCCGGCGATGCGGGCCTCGCTGTGGGCGTCGACGGCGCTGGTGGGCTCGACCAGGATGAGCACCTCGGGGTCGGCCAGCAGCGCCCTGACCAGGCGCAGCCGCTGCTGCTGCCCGCCGGAGAACTCACGACCGGCCTCGGCCACGACCGTGTCGAGCCCGTCGGGCAGGGCTTCGACGATGTCGTCGGCGCAGGCCGCGTGGAGCGCCTCGCGCAGCTGGGCGTCGGTGGCGCCGCCGCGCACGTCGAGCTCGTCGCGCAGGCGGCCGGTGAACAGGCGGGCGCTGTTGTCGGCGACGAGGATGCGGGCGCGGATCTCGGCGAGGGGCAGGTCGGCCAGGTCGGCCGCGCCGAAGGTGACGTCGCCGTCGGCGTAACGGCCGAGCCGGTCGGCGATGGCGGCGGCGTCGTCGGGCGAGTCGGCGGCGACGGCGGTCAGCGAGCACGGCTGGAGGGTGACGCCGCTGTAGGAATCGCGCAGCACGCCGCCGGGGCTGCTTGCCGTGCCGCCGGAGACCTCGGGCTCGATCGACAGGATGCGGATCACGCGGCCTGCTGCGACGTGGCCTTTGGTGAGCTTGTCGGCGGCCTCGGTGAGGGTGCGTAGGGGGCCGATGAGGAAGACCGCGTAGAGATACAACGAGACGAGCTGGCCGGTGGGGATCTCGCCAGCGACTGCGAAGGAGGCGCCGACGCCGGTGACGACGGCGATGAGCAGGCCCGGCAGCACGATCTGGGCGCCTTCGAGCACCGACTCGATCCTGGCCACGCCGACGCCGGCCTGGCGGACGAGCTGCGACTCCTCGCGATAACGGCCGGCGAAGACCTGCTCGCCGCCGATGCCGCGCAGCACCCGCAGACCCGCCACGATGTCGCTCGCCCTGGTGGACAGGTCGCCGACCAGCTCGCGGTGCCTGCGCTGCCGCCGGTGCAGAGGGCGCAGCAGCGGCGAGACGGCGAGGGCCATGATCGGCACGCCGAACAACACGAGCAGGCCGAGCGGCAGCGAGGTCGAGAACAGAATCACGGTGACAGTGACGATCGCCACGACGGAGCCGGTGCCGCGCAGCAGGATGTCCATGGAGCTGCCGATGTGGGCGATGTCGGAGTTGCCGACGCTGACGACCTCGCCGGTGGACAGCCGTTTGGGCAGCGTGGCGCCGAGCCTGGCGGCCTGCCTGGCGGTCACCTGCACGGTGCGGTAGGCGGCCGACAACCAGGTCTGCACGGCCATCCGGTGCCGCATCAGCCCGGTGTAGGCCTGCAGCAGGCCGAGCCCCAGCAGGACGCCCGCCCAGAGCAGCAGCGCGCGGGAGTCCTTGGCGGTGACGGCGTCGATGCCCTTGCCGAGCACGGCCGGCATCAGGGCCTGCACCAGCCACCACAGGGTGGCGAAGCCGATGCCCGCGAGCAGCGTCGACCACTGCCTGCGCGCGGTCCACCACAAATAGCGCAGCGGGCTGCGGATGTCGGGCACGCCGGGATCGGCCTCAGGAAGGGAGCGCATGGCCTGACAACCTTGACAAGGTGCGGGGCGGCCCGGCAATGGGTTTTCGACCTGCTGGAACGTTCCCCTGGTGGCGCTCGGTCCCTGTGAAGGCCCGCATCGGGTACGCCAGCGTCACCAGCGCCGTGACCGCGAGGAGAGAGTAGCCGATCGTGTACGCCTCGGTGGCGGCGTGGACGGCCCCATGACGAGCGGCCGAAAATAGCCGAGCCGGCCGTACGAGTGGGCCCAGCCGGTGAACAGGACGGGCACGTTCGAGACGAGGCAGACGGCCGCGAACATGCGCCGCCCGCCGAACCGGTCGGCCGGCATGACTGTAGGGATGCGTCCCAGCGAGCCGACGATCACAGGATCGCCACCAGGAGCGAGAGCTGCGTGGGCGACAGCCGCAACCACCCGCTGTAGCTCCCCGACGGCGGGCCGACGAGGTTCCACGCCCAGAACGTCACCGCGAAGGCCGCCGTGGCCGGCGCCAGGTTCCGCACCTGGCCCGTACAGAGTTCGAACATGCACTTTGTGCAACAGAGTCTCACTTCAGGTGACGACGTGAGGGTATGCGGTGGGAGCGCCCGCGCGGGCATTCTTTACACGGTGCACACCACGGCCGGGACGGCGCTGCTCACGCTTCTCCCGTTCAGCCCCCAGATGCGCGCACTTTCCACCCCGTTGGGCTGTTTGTTCCGTCCTTACATCGTGTATCGGAGGCGCGGGCGATGGCGTGCCGGGGCACCCGTCAGGGGTCGGGGTGCGCCAGAATCGACCCTTGTGAAGCACGGGTACACCAACAGCACGGTCGGCGACGGCGCCCTGGTCGTGAAGTGCTACCAGGGGCCCGAGTCGGCGTTCAGGCTCAGCACGGAGAGCAGATATCTGCGCCGCCTGCGCGGCCGCATCCCCGTGCCCCGCGTCCACCAGGTCACCGCGACCAGCCTCACCACCCGCTGGGTCGAGGGCTCCCACGGCCAGGACCTGCTGGACGACGGCCGCGCCCCGGAGGTGCTCACCGAGTGCGGCCGCATGCTGGCCCGCATCCACCGGCTCGGCATCGTGCACGGCGACTACGGGCCGCAGAACATGTTGTTCCACCCGGTCACGTTCGAGACGACAGCGATCCTCGACTGGGAGTGGGCCCATCCGGGGCGGCCGGTCGAGGACCTCGCCTGGTGCGAGTGGATCGTCCGTATGCACCACCCCGAGCACGTGCCGCTGCTGCCCGGCTTCTTCGCCGCATACGGCGAACCCGTGCCCGGCTGGCCCGAGCGCCACGCGGCGATGCTGGCGCGCTGCCGCGACCTGCTCGGCTTCTGCGGCCGATGGGAGCCCGGCGGGGGCGGGGAGAAACTGTGGCGCGAGCGCCTCGACACCACCTCCGCCTGGGCCGAATGACCGGATGACGCGGGCCGCCGGACGTCCTTGACAGGTTCTGTCGGTGTCCTTTGCTTGACTCGGGGCATGACTCGGCACGTGATCCTAGTCCTCGGCGCGACAGGCACCATCGGGCGGCGCGTGGCCGAGCAGCTGCGCGCGGCAGGCCACGCCGTGCGTGCCGCCTCCAGGAGCGGCGAGACCGCGTTCGACTGGGCGCGGCCCGGCACATGGGAGCCCGCGGTGGGAGGGGTGTCCGGCGTCTTCCTCATGGCCCCCGACGGCGTCCCGATCGATCCGGCGTTCGTGTCGCTGTCGGTGGAGCAGGGGGTCGGGCACATCGTGCTGCTGTCCAGCGGCGGCATCGAGGTCATGGGCGACGAGCGGCTGATGGCCGCGGAGCGCGCCGTCCGCGACAGCGGCGCCGGGTGGACGATCCTGCGGCCGAGCTGGTTCCACCAGAACTTCGACGAGGGTTTCCTGCGGCCCGCGGTCATGGCGGGCGAGCTGATGTTGCCGATGGGCGCCGTGCGCCAGGCGTTCGTCGACGCCGACGACATCGCCGCGGTGGCCGCCGCGGCCCTCACGCAGGACGGCCACGCGGGCCGCTCCTACGAGATCACGGGGCCGCGCGCCCTGTCGTTCGGGGAGGCCGCGGAGATCATCGGCTGGGCGGTGGGCCGCCAGATCACCTACCTGGGCGGCGAGGAGGAATACATCGCGGCGCAGGGCTTCTCCGGCGAGGCCATCCGTGCGGCCAAGGCGTTCGCCGCGCTGCGCGCCCTCGGCGACCAGCCGGTCACCGAGGTCGTGAGCCAGGTGACCGACCGGCCGCCGAAGCCGTTCGAGAGTTACGTCACCGAGGCGGGCGCGCGGGGCGTCTGGCGGCCGTGAGGCGGCCGTCGCCCGCACGCCGGACGCTGCTCACCGGCCCAGCTCGCGCACCAGGGCCGTCGCCGCGTCGAGCAGGCTCAGCTCTCTGGCGGTCATCGTGGAGTTCGCGCCCCGCCGGTCTCTGGCCCGCTCCAGCGCATCGCCATAGTCCATCGCGGCGCCCAGCCCGGCCAGCAGCGCGCTGACCGCCGCCCGTGCCGCCGGCGCCTGCCCGTCCTCGTCGTCGGCCGCGACCTGGGCGAGGATCATCGCCGAGATGGCGCAGTCCTCCTCAGGCAAACCCTCCTCGGTGTTGGACCAGTCGATCACCATCGGGCCGCGGGGTGTGAGCATGACGTTGTCCGGGTGCAGGTCCAGGTGGAGCACCCGATCGCGGGGATCGGCCGAGCACCGCGCGGGGATGCGGTGCAGGCGCAGCAGGAGCCGCGCGATGCCGTCGCCCGCCGCCTCGGGGCTGAGCTCGCCGCCGAGCATCGCGTGCAACATCGTGGGCCCGGTCAGCCGCTCCATCACCAGGTCGGTGGCCGGCTCCTCCCCAGGATGCACGCGGGGCACGGGATAGCCGTGCCCGGCCACGTACTCCATGACCGCGGCCTCCCTGCGCGCGTCGGGACCCGACCGGTAGCGGCGCAGGACCAGGTCCTCGCCGATCGTGTACACATCGGCGCTGCGTCCCGACCCCAGCAACTCCCCGAGCTCCATCGGGCCAACCTACCGGGCCGCCTGATGACGCCCGGCGATGCGATCCAGCTCGCCCAGGTCTGCGGTGTGGTCGCGCCGCATGGCGGCCGCGAGTTCGCGTGCCTGCTGCGCGCCGCCCGCGTTCTGCTCGCCGTCCGCCACCAGCGCGAGCTGCTTCAGGTACGCCCGCAACAACGTGACGAACCGCCGGTCGAACGCGTCGTCCCGCAGCTCCGACAGCGCTTCCAGGTCGGCGGCGGTGGGCATGCCGGGCATGTCGTGCCGCTCGTGCGGGTTCCCGCCGGTGACCCGGGCCTGGGCGAGCAGGGCACGCAGCCGGCCGCGTTCGCTCTCGTGCTTCTTGCCGAGCCGGGCGGCCAGCCCGGCGAGCGGCCGGTCGGCCGTGCGGTCGACGGCGAGCTCAAGGAGCGGCAGCGCCCGCGTGTGCAGCGCCTCGGCCAGTTGCAGCCAGGCCACGTCGGTGGTGGTGAAGGATCCGCTGGGGGCCGGGGCGGGGGCGGCCGAGCAGCCGAGCAGCATGAAGGTCAGCAGCAGGGACCCGAGCACCCGTGACACGCGTACGACCTCCGCGAAGGCCCGGGCGGGACGGCCCGCCCGGGCGACGGACAGGAGTTACGACGGCCGCCCGTCGGCGCCGCACTTGATCACCGGACGGATGCAGTCGCGTACCCGGCGCTCCATCTCCCCCTCCGGCCAGGCGTTGAAGAAGTCGCCGTGCATCGTGAACCCGCCTCCCGACGCCAGCCGGAAGTGCGACGGGTCGCCGTTCACCGGGTAACGGATCACCTGCCGCAGCTTGGGCACCGGTACAGGATGCGTACTCGGGCAGGCGCCGGCCACCGGATAGGCCATGTGGCTCTTGTGGTCGGCGGAGTCGAGGTCACGCCCGTTCCAGCACTGCGGGAAGTCGAGGTACGACTCCAGCATCGTCCCCGGCGGGCAGGTGACGAAGTCCTTCGAGGCGCCCACGTGCCCGGCGTGCAGGCAGGACCACCGGGAGATCGTCGTGTGGTCGGGCCCGGTCGCCATGGCGTTGCCCGCGACGATCCGCAGCCCGAGCGGCAGCGGCTGGGTCCTTGCGACGATGTCGTCACGCACGCCCTCGCCGAGGTAGTAGAACGTGACGATGGCCGGCTCGACGGGAGCGTTGTCCCTGTAGAGGGTCGGCACCCAGTACGACGACTTGTCCACGGCCGGGTTGCAGTTCGTGGCGCCGTTGAGCAGGTCGTTGAGCTGGGTGTGGGCGTTGGTGACGCGGCTGCCGAAGAAACTGTGCATGTGCGAGGCGCCCGGCAGGCCGGGGAAGACGATCGGGTCGTCGGGCAGCCGGTGGCTGAACGGGCAGTCGGCGAGGAACTCCGCCACCCGTACGGGCTCGGCCACCGCGGGCCGGGGCACGACGGCGACCATACCGATCAGCACGGACAGTAACGCGAGAAGTCGGGAAACGAGCATGGCGGCTCCCTTGGTGGTCATCGGCGGACCCGCACGGTGACAAGGCGCTGGAAGGCCCTCAGGCGTCGTACGCCGGGGCCGGGGGGTGGACTCACGACGTCTCCGTCAAAGTGAGAAGCGGGGGGTGTTTTCGGGGAGCGCTCCCTGACTAGAAGAGTCCTCGCCACTAACACCGATGTCAAGATGCTTGTTACCATGTGAAAACCGGCCCGATTGGCGAGAAAACGCTCTCTCTGCCCGCGCTCGGCCGGGAAGCGTTTCCGGCCGGGGCTGCGTAAAATAAGTGGGAAATCCTTACTGGTCCAGCCACACTGATCAAGACCCAGTGAGGAGTTCTCTGTCATGCCGAACCAGCCCGCACCGAACCTGCTGTCGTGGGCCAGCGAGATCGACGAAGGCGCGATCATGCAGGCCGCACGCACCGCCCGCCTGCCGTTCGTCTCCGGCCACGTCGCTCTCATGCCAGACGCGCACGTCGGCATCGGTGCCACGGTCGGCTCCGTGATCCCCACCGAGAACGCGATCATCCCCGCCGCCGTCGGCGTCGACATCGGCTGCGGCATGGTGGCCACGGAGACGACGCTCACGGCCTCGGACCTGCCCGACACGCTCGCGGCCCTCATGCCGCTGGTGGAGCAGCGCATCCCCGCCGGCGTCGGCAAGGGCCACGACGACCCGTCGACCGACCGCGCACTCAGCGACCTCGGGCTCCCCCACACCGACCTCAACCCGAAGCAGACCAAGAAGGTGGCCGACCAGTTCGGCACCCTCGGCTCCGGCAACCACTTCGTCGAGGTCTGCCTCGACGAGCGCGACCGCGTCTGGACGGTGCTGCACTCGGGTTCGCGCGGCATCGGCAACCAGCTCGCCCAGCTGCACATCACGGGCGCCAAGAAGATGATGAAGAGGCAGCAGGTCGGCCTGGAGGACCCTGACCTGGCGTACTTCGTCCAGAACACGCCGGAGTTCACCGCGTACGTCGAGGACATGTTGTGGGCTCAGCGCTACGCGATGGCCTCGCGCGCCCGGATGGACAAGGTTCTGATCAACGCCCTGTTCCGCGTCGCCGGCAAGGGACGGCGCGTCCGCACGATCAACTGCCATCACAACTTCACCCAGCAGGAGACCCACTACGGCAAGTCGCTGTGGATCACCCGCAAGGGGGCCATCAAGGCCGACAGCGGCGACGAGGGCGTGATCCCGGGCTCGATGGGCACGCGCTCGTACATCGTGCGCGGGCGGGGAAACCCCGAGTCGTACACCTCGTGCTCCCACGGGGCGGGCCGCCGCATGTCGCGCACGAAGGCCAAGCGTGAGCTGTCGGCATCCTCGCTCACCGCGGCCATGAGCGGCCGCACCTGGAACGCCGACCGGGCCGCCGCCCTGGTGGACGAGCACCCGGAGGCGTACAAGCCCATCGACCAGGTGATGGCGGACCAGAGAGACCTGGTGCAGGTGCAGCAC
Organism: Nonomuraea sp. K271; assembly: GCF_009908215.1. NCBI lineage: Bacteria > Bacillati > Actinomycetota > Actinomycetes > Streptosporangiales > Streptosporangiaceae > Nonomuraea > Nonomuraea sp. K271. The sequence continues at coordinate 24,875 of NZ_JAAAHR010000060.1, forward strand.
ACGCTGCGCCAGATCTTCAACTACAAGGGCTGACCGGCCCGCCGGCTCCCCGCGTGCGCGACAGGCGGGGAGCCGTCTTCCTGTCGGCGCCAGAACGTAGAGTGCGGCGGGTGGACGAGACCTCCAGAACCCGGCGTGCCGTGCAGTCCTACGTCGACAGCACCGAGCAGCGGGATTGGCAGACGCTCGGCGGCCTGCTCGCTGAGGACGTGGTGTACGAGATGCCGCAGACCCGCGAGCGCATCCGCGGGAAGCCGGCCTTTCTCCAGTTCAACAGGGATTATCCCGGCGACTGGCACCTACGGGTGCGGCGCGTCGTCGCCGACGGCCTCCATGCGGCGGCGTGGATCGACGCTCGCGTCGGCGATGAGCCACTGGACGCGTGCGTCTGGTTCGAGGCCTCGCCCCTGGGGTTGATCAGCCGCGTCACCGATTACTGGCCGGAGCCCTACGATCCGCCGCCCGGCCGCGAGCACCTCGTGGAGCGCTGGTGAGCCGTCCATCGGGTGGAGCGTTTCACACCTGTCCGTTCTCGGGCTGACTGCCGTACTGCTTCGTTTCCGGCTTCTCCACCATGAGCGCGTGCGCCGGCTCGTCGGCCACGGGCCGGTGCCGCAATCCTCGGGGCACGACGAAGACATCACCCGTCCGCATGATGACGGACTCCCGCCCTTCGAGCTCGATGCTGAACGTTCCGTCCCAGCACAGGAACAGCTCGTCCTCGTCGTGGTGGTGCCACGGAAAAGCACCGTGGAAGCGGGCCAGCCGGACCACCGCGTCGTTCACCTCGGCGAGCTGTCGTTGCTGCCACGGCCCCGGCAACGTGCCGATGACCTCGGGAACCGACACCTGAGCGCTGACTTCGACAGCCATTTCTCCTCCTCGGCGGTTGGTGTACGAGAAAACATCCAAGCCGCGAAAAAGGCTCGTTCACAGAGCCAATCCCGCGCAATTGGTTCTCATCATGACCCAATTTCCGCATGCCGGTGCCGCGGCGCGGGATGAGCCGCCGGTGACCGTCCAGGACGCGAGACCACGCCGTCATCGGGTTCTCGCCGGCTCTTCCTGTACGACATGTGCAGGCGGCCTGCCGGGCAGGAGCGGGATGACCGCCAGCACGATCACGAGCACGGCCACGACGAACCAGAAGATGCCGTGGAAACCGGTGATCACGTCGCCGGCGGTCTGCAGGACGAGCGTGACGACCGCCACGCCGAGTGCGGCGCCGAGCTGGTTGAGCATGTAGAGCACCGAGCTGCCCTGCGCCACCATGGGCCCGGGCAGCGTGCGATAGAGCGAACCCATGGTGGGCGCGCTGAAACATCCGCTGCCCAGCCCGAGCGTGAGCGCCGCCAGCGCCGGCCAGATCTCGGGGGTGTCGGCTCCCATCCGGGTGAAGGACACCGCGCTGAGCAGGGCGACGATGACGCCCCCGACGGCCAGGCCGCGCGCGCCGATGCGGTCCGACAGCCGCCCGGCCAGCGGCATCGCGATCGAGCCGCCGAGCCCGAGCGGGGCCATCAGCAGGCCGGCGGCGAGCACGCCGTGCCCGTGCGCCTGCTGGTAGTACAGCGGCAGCGCGAACAGCGCCCCGAAGAGGGACAACCCGCCGAGCCCCATGATCGTGACGCTGGCGGTGAATCCGCGGCTGGCGAACAGGCGCAGGTCGATGAGTGGCGCGTTCCCCCCTCGCGCACGCAGCGCGTGGACGGCGTACGCGGCCAGCAGCAGCACGCCGGCCGCCAGCGGCAGCAGCGCCTGCCAGGCGGCGAACGACCCCTGCTCGGCCGTCTGCGACAGCGCCAGGACGACGGCCGCGAATCCGGGCCCGAGCAGCGCCAGCCCGACGACGTCCAGCCGGGCGGGCAACCCACCGGACGACCCACCGGACGACCCATCGGACGACCCACCAGACGACCTATCGGACGACCCATCGGACGGCTCCTCGGCAGGGATCACGCGTACGGCCAGCAGCAGAGCGACCAGTCCGACGGGCACGCTGAGCAGGAACATCCACCGCCACGACAGGCCGGCGAGCACCACGCCGCCCGCGATCGGCCCGAGCACGGGCCCGAGTGACAGCACCACGCCCATCAGCCCCATCACGCGTCCGGCCCGGCGCGGTCCCGCGGCCCTGGCCAGCAGGATCAGCACGAGCGGGTCGAGCAGTCCTGCCCCGAACCCCTGGAGCGCCCGGAAGGCGATCAGGCTGCCGACGTTCCAGGCCAGCCCGGCCAGCAACGATCCGGCCAGGAAGAGGGCGAGCCCCGTCAGCCACAGCCGCTTGCCGCCGAACCGGTCGACGGCCCACGTGGTGAACGGGATGGTGGCGGTGACCGCGAGCAGGAAGCCGGTGGACGTCCAGCCGACCGTGCTGAGCGAGGTGGAGAAGGCGCCGGCCAGGGTGTCGATGGCGACGGCGGCCATCGTGCTGTTGAGAATGCCCAGCAACCCGCCGAGCAGGATCACGCCGATCATGCCCAGGAGCCGGGCATCCATGCGGTTATCCGACGGTATTGAACTCATGAGTTCAACGTAGTTATCTCATGCGTTCGCATGCAACCCGTACGTCCATAGCGTTGAACCAGGGCGTACAATCACAGTTATGGCCACCAGCGCCCGCGGGCGCATCGACAAGCGTCAGGCGATCCTCGACGGCGCGTTCGCCGTGTTCGCCCGCCTGGGATACACGCAGGCCTGCGTGCAGGACATCGCCGACGAAGCGGGCGTGGCCAAACCGACGGTCTACAACCACATGACCGACAAGGCCACGCTGTTCCGGCACGCCGTGGAGGCCGCCTCGCAGGCCGCGCTCGACGCCCGGATCGGCGCGCTCGCGCCGCTGGCCGACCCGGGCGACGATCTGGCCGGCGCTTTGGAGGACGTCGCCCACGCGCTGCTGCGACTGCACACCGACGAACGTTCGTGCGCGTTGAAGCGGCTGCTCTACTCCGAGATCACGAGATTTCCTGACATTCTCGACGTCGTGACCGGCAGCGGCCCCCACCACCTCACCCAGGCGCTGGCCGACCGCCTGGCCCGGCTCACACTCTCCGGCCGCCTGCGCGCCACCGACCCCGACCTCGCGGCCGAGCAGTTCCTCGCACTGCTCCTCGGCCCGCTGGAGGCCCGCTCCCGTCTGGGCACCCGCCAGATCGGCGACACCGAACTCCGCGACCTGGCCCGCGCCGCCGTGTGCACCTTCCTGCGCGCCTGGGCCCGGGACACGCCATAGCGAATGTCGGCGACAAGACCTCTTGTCGGTGGTAGGCAAGGGATATAGTCTGCCGCGTGTGGTGGAACGAGACGACTACGCGGCCATCCGCGACCGGATCATCGGGCTCTCCCACACCCATGGCCTGCGCTGCGACTGGGCGGAGACGACCAGGCGGCAACGCTTCCTCCTGCTGTGGGACGCCGAGGGCCGCGTCGCGGCCCGCGCGATCGTCCCGCTCTACCCCGGGGAGACGCCCCACCTGGTCGACTCCCTCGAGCAGGGGCTCGCTCACCTGTTCGGCGACCACTGGCTGGAGGACGCATGACCGCGGACCGCGTTGACGTGCACATCACGCTGGCGGGCAGCCTGTGGCTGGCCCAGGTGGACGGCGTGGCCGGCGGCATGTCCGCGCGCACGCTGAAGGAGCTGCACGCCGACGTCACCGAAGGGCTGCCGTTCCTGTTCGCCGACCGCGAGCGGCCGGCCGCGCCCGTCTTCCACTACGCACTGCCCGGCCTGTCCGAGCAGGACCTCGACGACTTCGCCGCACTCCAGCGCCAGGCCGCCGCGATCGCCGAGGACTACACGCGCACGCTGAAGAAGCGGGTCAAGCACATGCACGAGCTGGGCCTGTCCGACGGCGACATCGGCGAGCTGCTCGGCCTGACCAAGCAGCGCATCCAGCAGATCCGCACCAACGCCAACGACGAGTCCCGCCAGACCGCCTGACCGGGCCTTCCGGCCGCTGCCTCACTCGCCCCTGCCGGCCCACCCGATCACGAGCCGGGAACCACCACAGGCTCGCCGGCTCCGAGCAGCCCAGGCAGGTCGACCAGCAGCACATCTCCCCTGCGACGTGCCGCGGCGACCAGATCGGGCTGAAAGCCCTTCATGGCGAACAGGGCCAGGAACGCCGACGTGACGTCATGCCCCCTTTGTATGTTCCTCAACATACTCAGTTGTTCGCGCTCCGACATACAGGGCTCCTCGATTTCGGGCTGGCGCGGCCACGATAGGCCGTGTACGCCGCACGCCCCAGCTACTTGACGTTATGGCGCAAGTACTTGCTATTGTGCGTCAAGTGAGCACGCGCGAGCATGTGGCGTTGGCAAGTGAGCTGGCCGAGCTGGTCGGGCGGCGGATCGTCGACCCGCTGGAGATCCTGTTCGGCTCCGACGAGCAGGTCGAACCGGTCAGGGCGCGGCTGCGGATCGAGGCCGAGGTGTGGGCCGCCCAGCTGCTCGGCCCCGACGAGAGCCTCGCGGTCCGTACGGCGGCGCGGTTGGTCGCGGCCCTCTTCCCCGGCGACGGCCCGTTCGACCCACCGGACGAGTGGTGGCGCACCGCGTTCGGCAGGGCCGTGGCCCGGCGCGCGGGCCATCCGGGCAAGGAAGCGGTGCCCTTCGCCACGGCGGGCGCGATGCTCGGCATCACCCGGCAGGGCGTTCACGACCTCGTCAAGCGCGCGAAGCTCGACCGGCATCCCGGCGGCGGGGTGAGCACCCGCTCCATCCGCGAACGGCTCAACCAACCTCAGGAGCATCATGCCGCACGACGTCACCATCACTGATCACGACATCCCCCTCGCCGTACGCGACCACGGCGGCTCCGGCGAGCCCGTCCTCCTCCTTCACGGCCTGGGCGGCACGCTGGAAGCCTGGGACCCGCTCGACCTGCCCGGCCACCGGGCCGTGGCGCTCGACCTGCGGGGCCACGGCCGGTCCGGCGACGGCCCGTGGGAGTGGGAGAAGGCGCTGGACGACCTCGAGGCCGTGGTGAAACACCTGGGGCTCGGCAACCCGCCCGTCGTCGGCCAGTCGCTGGGCGGCATGCTCGCCATGGCGTGGGCCAGGCGTCATCCCGAATGCCCGGCGATCGTCAACCTCGACGGGCTGCGCAGCGCCGAGAGCGACCCGGGCAACTACCCGGGGATGGACCCGGAGGCGAGGGATCGGGAGCTGGCACGGCTCAGGGCCACGTTCGACGAGCAGGCCGCGAGCCTGGGCCGGCCGCTGCCCGCCGAGCTCAGGCCCATGTTCCCCGCCAGGGCGCTGGTCGAAAGGGGCGGGCAGGTCCACGCCCGGCCGGGCGTGGACCTGCTCGAGGCGGTGCGCCGTACCCCGGAGTTCCGCGACACGATCCCCCTGCTGCGTGAGGTCTCCTGCGACGCCCTGGTCGTCATCGCGGCCCGCGACCCGCAAGGCATGCCCGGCGGGGAGCTGATGGAGGCGTTCAGGAGGGGGGTGCGCCGCGACCTCGCCGGCCTGCCGGCGAACATCCAGGTCAGGGAGCTGGACGCCGGCCACGACCTGCTCGCCGAGCAGCCGGCGGCCGTCGCCGACCTGATCACGGGCTTCCTCGCCGCCCGGGAGTGAGGACGGCCTACTTCCTGTTGGCCTTGAGGTAGTCGCTGTTCATCTGGGCGATGGTGTCCAGCGGGATGCCCTTGGGGCAGACCGCTGTGCACTCCCCCGTGTTCGTGCAGCCGCCGAACCCCTCCGCGTCCATCTGGTCCACCATGGCCTTGGCGCGCGGGACCCGTTCCGGCTGGCCCTGGGGCAGCAGGCTCAAATGCGTGATCTTGGCGGCGGTGAACAGCGAGGCCGAGCCGTTCGGGCAGGCGGCCACGCACGCGCCGCAGCCGATGCAGGTCGCCGCGTCGAACGCGTCGTCCGCGTCCTCCTTGCGTACGGGGATGCTGTGGGCGTCGGGCGCCGAACCGGCCGGCACGGAGACGAAACCGCCCGCCTGGATGATCCGGTCGAACGCGCTCCGGTCCACCACCAGGTCCTTGACGACCGGGAACGGCGCCGCCCGCCACGGTTCGATGGTGATCGTGGCGCCGTCCTCGAAGTGGCGCATGTGCAACTGGCACGTCGTCGTGGCGCGCTGCTCGCCGTGCGCCACGCCGTTGATGACCATGCCGCACATGCCGCAGATGCCCTCGCGGCAGTCGTGGTCGAAGGCGATCGGGTCGTCGCCCTCCAGGATGAGACGCTCGTTGAGGACGTCCAGCATCTCCAGGAAGGACATGTCCGGGGAGACGTCCTCCACCTGGTACGTCACCATCCGCCCGTCGTCGGAGGGGCCGCTCTGGCGCCAGACGCGCAGGGTCAGGTTCACTTGTAGCTCCGCTGGGTCATCTTGACGTACTCGTACTCGAGCGGTTCCTTGTGCAGCACCGGCCCGCCGGGGGTGCGCTCCCAGGCGGAAACGTGCGCGAAGCGCTCGTCGTCGCGCAGCGCCTCGCCGTCGGAGTCCTGTGACTCGGCGCGGAAGTGGCCGCCGCACGACTCCGTGCGGACCAGGGCGTCCAGGCACATGAGCTCTGCGAGGTCGAAGAAGTCGGCGACGCGGCCGGCCTTCTCCAGGACCTGGTTCAGCTCCTCCGCGGTGCCGGTCACCTTGATGTCCCGCCAGAACTCCTCGCGCAGCTCGGGGATGCGCTCCAGCGCCTTGCGCAGCGACTCCTCCGTGCGTTCCATGCCGCAGTAGTCCCACATGAGCTTGCCCAGCTCGCGGTGGAAGGAGTCGGGGGTGCGGGTGCCGTTGACGGACAGCAGGCGCTCGATCTTGTCGCGGACCTTGACCTCGGCCTCGGCGACGGCCTCCTCGTCGACGTCGCCGTACGGGCCGTCCGCGAGGTAGTCACCGATGGTGGTGGGAAGCACGAAATATCCGTCGGCGAGCCCCTGCATCAGCGCCGACGCGCCGAGCCGGTTGGCGCCGTGGTCGGAGAAGTTGGCCTCCCCGATGACGAACAGGCCGGGGATCGTGGCCTGCAGGTCGTAGTCCACCCACAACCCACCCATCGTGTAGTGCACGGCCGGGTAGATGCGCATCGGCACGTCGTACGGGTTCTCGCCCGTGATGCGCTCGTACATCTCGAACAGGTTGCCGTACTTCTCCTCCACGGCGTCACGCCCGAGCCGGCCGATCGCGTCGCGGAAGTCCAGGTAGACGCCGAGCCCGCCGGGACCGACGCCGCGGCCCTCGTCACAGACGTTCTTGGCGGCCCTGGAGGCGATGTCACGGGGCACGAGGTTCCCGAACGCGGGGTAGATCCGCTCCAGGTAGTAATCGCGTTCCTGCTCGGGGATGTCGCCGGGGGCGCGGGAGTCGTTCTTGCGCAGCGGCACCCACACGCGTCCGTCGTTGCGCAGCGACTCCGACATCAGGGTCAGCTTCGACTGGTACTCGCCCGAGACCGGGATGCAGGTCGGGTGGATCTGCGTGTAGCAGGGGTTGGCGAAGTACGCGCCCCGCTCGTGCGCCCGCCAGATCGCCGTGGTGTTGCAGCCCTTGGCGTTGGTGGAAAGGAAGAACACGTTGCCGTAGCCGCCCGTGGCCAGCACCACGGCGTCGGCCACGTGCCGCTCGATCTCGCCGGTCACCATGTCGCGCACGATGACGCCGCGCGCCCGCCCGTCGGAGACGATCAGGTCGAGCATCTCGTGCCGGGTGTGCATGGTGACGGTCCCGGCCGCGACCTGCCGCTCCAGCGCCTGGTACGCGCCCAGCAGCAGTTGCTGACCCGTCTGCCCGCGGGCGTAGAACGTACGGGAGACCTGGGCGCCGCCGAACGAGCGGGTGTCGAGCAGGCCGCCGTACTCGCGGGCGAACGGCACGCCCTGCGCGACGGCCTGGTCGATGATGTTCACGGAGACCTGGGCGAGGCGGTAGACGTTCGACTCGCGGGCGCGGAAGTCGCCGCCCTTCACGGTGTCGTAGAAGAGCCGGTGGATGCTGTCGCCGTCGCCGCGGTAGTTCTTCGCGGCGTTGATGCCGCCCTGCGCGGCGATGGAGTGGGCGCGGCGGGGCGAGTCCTGGTAGCAGAACGAGGTGACGTTGTAGCCCAGCTCGCCGAGGGTCGCGGCGGCCGAGCCGCCCGCCAGGCCGGTGCCGACCACGATCACGTGGAGCTTGCGCTTGTTGGCCGGGTTGACCAGCCTGGCGCTGAACTTCCGCTTCTCCCACCGTTCCTCGATGGGGCCGGAGGGCGCCTTCGTGTCCCGGATGTCCGGGCCCTGGGTGTAGTTCACTGCACGACTCCGAACGTGATCGCGAGGGGCGGGGCGAGGAAGCCGACGACCAGCACGGCGGACAGCAGCCCCGCACCGAGGCGCAGCGTCCTGGTGCGGGTTCGGCCGGCCCAGCCGAGTGTCTGGAACGCGCTCCAGACGCCGTGCCGCAGGTGCAGCCCGACCATGACGACGGCGACGACGTAGATGAGCGTGACCCACCACCGGGACGGGTCGAAGCCCGCGACCATCCGGTCGGCGGGGGCCGCGTCGAAGCCCTTGGGGTTGACGACGCCGAAGGTCAGGTCGAGCAGGTGCCAGACCACGAACAGCGCGATCGTCAGGCCGCCGAACCGCATGATGTGGGTGGTGTAGCCGCTCGCCTGCGACTTCTTGGCGACGTACTTCACCGGCCTGGCCTTGCCCGCGCGCCGGGCCAGCGAGATCGCGGCCCACATGTGCAGGACGACGGAGGCGACGAGCACGATCTCCACGATCGTCAGCACCGTGCGGTAGGGGGCGAGCGGCTCGAGCAGCGTGCGCAGCGCGTGCGCGTAGTCGTTGAACGAGTCGCGGCCGAAAAAGATCTTGAGGTTGCCGAGCATGTGGAGGACGAGGAAGAGCACCATCACGGCGCCCGTGACGGCCATCACGGCCTTCTTGCCGTTCGAGGAACCCATGAAGCCGCGCGCTCTGCTGCGCTTCGGGGTGCTGGGCGGGGTGACGGGCGCTGTGGCGGCGCCGCGCTCTATCGTGGCAGTCACGTCTTAGACGCTATGTACGCAGCGATGATCCGTCCAAGTCATCGTAGGCCTCGTTTCGATAGCCACCGGCTATGATGCTTGGTTTGTACGGTCGCTCCAAGCCAGGGACGGTCGGCCGATGCGAGGAAAATCACATGCAGCTGCAACAACTGGCCTACTTCGTCGCGGTCGCGGAGACCAGGCACTTCACCCAGGCGGCCGAGCGCATGCGGGTGGCGCAGCCGTCACTCAGCAAGCAGATCAAGACCCTTGAGGACGATCTGGGCGCCCGGCTGTTCTCCCGCGCCCGGGGCAACGTCACGCTGACCGCCGCAGGAGAGGCGCTGCTGCCGCTGGCCCGCCGCATCCTGGCCGACGCCGACACCGCCCGGCAGGAGGTGGCCGAGCTCGCGGGGCTGCGCCGTGGCCGGGTGCGGCTGGGCGCCACGCCGTCGTTGTGCGCGGGGCTGCTGGCCGACGCGCTGGCCCGCTTCCACCGCGCGTACCCGGGGATTGAGCTGCTGGTGGAGGAGGGCGGCTCGCGCGACCTCGTCAGGGCGCTGGCCAGGGGGCAGCTCGACCTGTCGATGATCATAATGCCGCTGCACAGCGACGACCCGGTCCTGGTGACGGAGGAGATCCTCAGGGAGAACCTCGTGGTCGTCGCGCCCTCCCGCGAGGCGACGCGCGGGCCCTACCTGCGCATCGAGGACCTGCGCGGCCGTTCGATGGTGATGTTCCGGCGCGGCTACGACCTGCGGGAGGCCACGCTGGCGGCGTGCCGGCAGGCGGGGTTCGAGCCGAGGTTCGCGGTGGAGGGCGGCGAGATGGACGCGGTGCTGCGGTTCGTGGAGGCCGGTCTCGGCGTGGCCGTGGTGCCGTCGATGGTGCTCGACGGGCGGCCCGGCCTGTCGGGCACGCCGCTCGCGCCGCCGGGGCTCAGCCGGACGATCGCCCTCGCTCACCGTAAGGACGTCGAGCCGACCAGAGCGGCCCAGGCGTTCCGTGAGATCCTGCTAGCTTTCGTGGTGGAATCTGGGCATGAGGGCACGCTTCCACAAGGGGTGGAGCTCATCGCAGAATGAGCACCACCGCTCCAACTCCCCGAAGAGGCGTCTTGACGGCAAATCTTTCAGAAACGCTGACGCTGCTCCTCATCGAGGATGACGATGGCGACGCCTTCCTCGTCGAAGAGCTGCTCAAAGAGGCGGAAGCCCCGCCGAGGACCTCCTGGGCGCGCAGTCTGCGCGAGGCGAAGGAGAAGCTGAACGAACACATCCAGTGTGTGCTGGTCGACCTGACGTTGCCCGACGCGAGCCGGCTGCAGGCCCTGGAGGAGGTCCTGAAGCTGGCCCCGCACGCGGCCGTGCTGGTGCTCACCGGCCTGCGCGACGTCCACGTCGGCGTCGCCGCCGTGCAGGCGGGCGCCCAGGACTACCTGGTCAAGCAGGACATCGACGCGCGCCTGCTGGCACGGGCCATCAGATACGCGATGGAGCGCAAGCGGGCCGACCTGGCCCATCTGGCGCTCGTGCAGGCTGAGCTGCAGGCCAAGGAGAACGCCAGGCTGGAAAGCGCGCTGCTGCCCGCCGCACTGCTGCGTACCGAGGCGATCGAGCACGTCACCCGCTACCTGCCGGGCAGCGGCGGCACGCTGGCCGGTGACTTCTTCGACACCGTGCAGACGCCGGACGGCTCCGTGCACGTCGTGATCGGCGACGTCTGCGGACACGGTCCCGACGAGGCGGCGCTCGGCGTGGCACTGCGCATCGCCTGGCGCACGCTGGTGCTGGCCGGGCGTACCGACGAGACGATGCTGCGCACGCTCGACGCGCTTCTGCGCGCCGAGCGCAAGGCCCCCGAGATCTTCACCACCCTCTGCACGGCCACCATCGCCCCGGACCTTCGGTACGCGAGGATGCGCGTGGTCGGCCACCCTCCTCCGGTGCTGGTGCGCGACGGTCACGTCGAGGTGGTGTGCGACACGCCCTCCGGTCCGCCGCTCGGCATCTTCCCCGACGTGGAGTGGCGGGTCATCGACGTCCCGCTGGGCGAGGAGTGGACGATGATGCTCTACACCGACGGCCTGATCGAGGCGGCCGTGGGCGAGCCCGGCGGGGAGATCGGCGTGGACGGCCTCGTCGAGCTCGTACGCGCCCACGGAGACATCGATCTCGACCGGCTCATCACCCACGTCGGCACACTGAGTGACGACCTGGCCGTGGTGCTGCTGCGCAGGAGGAGAGGATGAGCATCCACCCGCTGCCGCCCGCCCGGGAGCCCACGGGGCTGGGCCGGCTGCCGGTCGCCCGCTGGTTCCTGTTCGTCGGAGCGATCGCCGCTCTCGCGTTCGTGACCGGCGTCACGGTGATTCTGCTGATGAGCGTCAGGACCATGGAGCTGTCCCCGCCGCCCGAGGTGGCCGCGCAGCTCACCCGGCTGAACTACGCGCTGATCGTGGTGTTCGGGGTGCTGCTCGCCTGCGGCGTCGGGCTGGCGTTCATCGTGCGCCACGCGGTGCTGAACCCCATCGAACGGCTCACCACGCAGGTGCGTACGGTCGCCGCCGGCGACTTCGACCACGCTCTGCACGTCGACCGGCCGGCGGAGCTGGCCGAGCTGGCCAGCCACGTCGACTCCATGCGCGACCGCATCGTCGCGGCCTGGCGGGTGGCCACCGACCAGAGCGTGGAACTGCGCAGGTCCAACGGCGAACTGGAGCAGTTCGCCTACGTCGCCAGCCACGACCTGCAGGAGCCGCTGCGCAAGGTCGCCAGCTTCAGCCAGATGCTGGAGCAGCGCTACGGCCCGCAACTCGACGATCGGGCCAGGCAGTACATCCACTACGCGGTCGACGGCGCCAAGCGCATGCAACTGCTCATCAACGACCTGCTCGACTTCTCCAGGGTCGGTCGGGTGACCAGCGAGAAGACCGCCGTCGAGTCGGGCGTGGCGTTGGACGCGGCGCTGGACAACCTCTCGGCCATGGTCGAGGAGACCGGTGCCACGGTCACCCACGACGAGCTGCCCCAGGTCACCGGCGACCGGATGCAGCTCACCCAGCTCTTTCAGAATATGATCGAGAACGCGGTGAAGTTCCGCTCCGAGGAGCCTCCGCGCGTCCACATCGGGGCGGAGAGGTCGGGCGAGATGTGGGAGTTCAGCTGCTCCGACAACGGCATCGGGGTCGAGCCGAAATACGCCGACCGCATCTTCCTGATCTTCCAGCGGCTGCACCCCAGGGACGTGTACCCGGGTACGGGGATCGGGCTCGCGCTGTGCCGCAAGATCGTCGAGTACCACGGTGGCAGACTGTGGCTGGACGGCGACGCGCAGAGCGGGGGCACGACGTTCCGCTGGACACTACCCGTGGCTGGAGACCGATCATGACTGACCTGCGGCCGATCGACGTGCTCCTGGTGGAGGACGATCAAGGCGACATCTTGCTGACGAAGGAGGCGTTCGACCACAACAAGGTGCGCAATCGCCTCAACGTGGTCAACGACGGCGAGCAGGCGATGGCCTATCTGCGGAGGGAGGGCGAATACCGCGACGCGATCCGCCCCGACCTCATCCTGCTCGACCTCAATCTGCCCAGGATGAGCGGCCGGGAGGTGCTGCGGGAGGTCAAGGACGACCCGGCGCTGCGCACGATCCCCGTGGTGATCCTGACGACGTCGGAGGCGGAGGAGGACATCCTGCACAGCTACCGGCTGCACGCCAACGCGTACGTGTCCAAGCCGGTGGACTTCGAGCAATTCATCCGCGTTGTCCGGCAAATCGATAATTTTTTTGTAACGGTGGTTAAACTTCCCACCTCGGGGCAGCGCCTGTGACGCGGCTACGTGACAGGAATCACAGCGAGTCATCGAAATTGTGAGTGACCCGGCTCACTAAACTCGATCCTGTCGTCGTAACGTATCCCCCACCAACGCGCGCCTGAGCGGAGATCGCCATCCGCGCGCCCAGCGAATACGAAAACCACGGACCCCCTGCGCGATGGGTCCGCGGGAGGTGGAGAGGTCCGCGATGACCCAAACGACGCCCGAAGCACCAGCGAGAAGGCAGCGTGCCCAGGTCAAGGTGCGCACGCTGCGCACCGACCGATGGTGGCTCGTACCGCTAGTGACGTTCCTCGGGCTCAGCTCATTCCTTGTCTACGGTGTGTGGGCGATCATCGACACGAGCAACTTCGTCGAGCCCTACATCGCCCCGTTCGCCGCGCCCTGCCTGACGACCCAGGAGGTCTGCGAGGGCGCGCGGCTGTTCGGATGGGCGCCCGTCGGCGACTGGTACGCGCTCCCGCCGGGGCTGCTGATCCTCGGCCTGCCCGGCGGGTTCCGGCTGACGTGCTACTACTACCGCAAGTCCTACTACCGCTCGTTCTGGCTGTCGCCGGCGGCGTGCGCCGTGCAGGAGCCGCACGGGAAGTACACCGGTGAGACCCGGTTCCCGCTGATCATCCAGAACATCCACCGCTACTTCTTCTACTTCGCGGTGGTGATCGGCGCCATCCTCACCTACGACGCCGTCCTGGCCGTGGTGCACAAGCCACTGGGTCTCGGTTCGTGGATCCTGGTCCTCAACGCCGTGCTCATCCTCGGCTACACCTTCGGCTGCCACTCGTGCCGCCACATCACCGCGGGCCGGCTCAACCACTTCTCCCGTCACCCGCTGCGCTACCGGGCCTGGACGTTCGTCTCCAAGCTCAACGCCAAGCACCAGCCCCTCGCGTGGGCCTCGATGTTCTCCGTCATGGGCGCCGACCTCTATGTGCGCCTGGTCGCCAAGGGCATCATCGCCTTCCCGTACGCGTAAGGACCAGCCTCAGTGGAAAACTCGCTAAACACAGAGCGTCACGAGTACGACGTCGTCGTCATCGGCGCGGGCGGCGCCGGCCTGCGGGCCGCGATCGAGGCGCGCCAGCAGGGCAAGCGCACGGCGATCGTCTGCAAGTCGCTGTTCGGCAAGGCGCACACCGTCATGGCCGAGGGCGGCGCGGCCGCCGCGATGGGCAACGTCAACCCCGACGACAACTGGATGGTGCACTTCCGTGACACCATGCGGGGCGGCAAGTTCCTCAACAACTGGCGGATGGCCGAACTGCACGCCAAGGAGGCGCCCGACCGCGTCTGGGAGCTCGAAGCCTGGGGCGCCCTGTTCGACCGCACCAAAGACGGCAAGATCAGCCAGCGGAACTTCGGCGGGCACGAATACCCGCGGCTCGCACACGTGGGCGACCGTACCGGCCTGGAGATGATCCGCACGCTGCAGCAGCGCGTCGTCGCGCTGCAGCAGGAGGACTACGAGACGCACGGCGACCACGAGGCCTACATCAAGGTCTTCGCCGAGTGCACGGTCACCCGGCTGCTCAAGGACGGCGACGCGATCTCCGGCGCGTTCGGCTACTGGCGCGAGACGGGGAACTTCATCATCTTCGACGCGCCGGCCGTCGTGCTGGCCACCGGCGGCATCGGCAAATCGTACGTCGTGACCTCCAACTCCTGGGAGTACACCGGCGACGGGCACGCCCTGGCCCTGCTCGCCGGCGCCAACCTGATCAACATGGAGTTCATCCAGTTCCACCCCACAGGGATGGTCTGGCCGCCGTCCGTGCGCGGCATCCTCGTCACCGAGTCCGTCCGCGGTGACGGCGGCGTGCTGCGCAACTCCGAGGGCAAGCGCTTCATGTTCGACTACGTCCCCGACGTGTTCAAGGACAAGTACGCCACCAGCGAGGAAGAGGGCGACCGCTGGTACACCGACCAGGCCAACAACCGGCGCCCGCCGGAGCTGCTGCCGCGTGACGAGGTGGCCCGCGCGATCAACGCCGAGGTCAAGGCCGGTCGCGGCTCGCCCCAGGGCGGCGTCTTCCTCGACGTGTCCACCCGGCTTCCCGCCGAGGAGATCAAGAAGCGGCTGCCGTCGATGTACCACCAGTTCAAGGAGCTGGCCGACGTCGACATCACCGCCGAGCCCATGCAGGTGGGCCCGACCTGCCACTACATCATGGGCGGCGTCGAGGTCGAGGCCGACACGGGCGCGGCGGCCGTGCCCGGCCTGTTCGCGGCCGGCGAGGTCTCCGGCGGCATGCACGGCTCCAACCGGCTGGGTGGCAACTCGCTGTCCGACCTGCTCGTGTTCGGGCGCCGGGCGGGCGCGGGCGCGGCGGCGTACGTCGACGGACTCGCCGGCCGTCCCAAGGTCGCCGACGACGCGGTCGAGGCGGCCCGCGAGGAGGCGCTCGCGCCGCTCGGACGCAGCGGCGAGAACCCCTACGAGGTGCACCACGAGCTGCAGCGCACCATGAACGACCTGGTCGGCATCATCCGCAAGCCCGGCGAGATCGCCGAGGCGCTCCAGGTCGTGGAGAAGCTGAAGGAGCGCGTGGCCCTGGTCGGAGCAGCCGGCTCGCGCGTCTACAATCCCGGGTGGCATCTCGCGATCGACCTGCGCAACATGGTGCTTGTCTCGGAGTGCGTGGCACGCGCCGCGCTGCTGCGCGAGGAGAGCCGCGGCGGGCACACCCGCGACGACTTCCCCGGGATGAACCCGGAGTGGCGCCGCAAGCTGCTCGTCTGCTCCACCGAGGGCGGTTCGGTCAGCGTCGAGGAGAAGGTCCAGCCGCGCATGCGCGACGAGCTGATCGGTCTCTTCGAACGCGACGAGCTGAGCAAATACCTCACCGACGAAGAGATGACCGAGTTCGACGGGATAGCGAAGTCATGAGCTACAAGGCAAAGTTCAAGGTCTGGCGCGGCGAGGGCGGCGAGGGCAGGCTCGAGGACTTCACCGTGGAGGTCAACGAGGGCGAGGTCGTCCTCGACATCATCCACCGGCTCCAGGCCACGCAGGCGCCCGACCTGGCCGTGCGCTGGAACTGCAAGGCGGGCAAGTGCGGCTCGTGCAGCATGGAGATCAACGGCAAGCCGCGCCTGGGCTGCATGACCCGCATGTCCACCTTCAGCGAGGACGAGACCATCACGGTCACGCCGATGCGCACGTTCCCCGTCATCAAGGACCTCGTCAACGACGTGTCCTACAACTACCAGAAGGCCCGGGAGGTCCCGTCCTTCACGCCGCCGGCCGACGTCCGGCCCGGCGAGTTCCGGATGAAGCAGGTCGACGTCGAGCGGTCCCAGGAGTTCCGCAAGTGCATTGAGTGCTTCATGTGCAACAACATCTGCCACGTGATCCGCGACCACGAGGAGAACAAGGCCAACTTCTCCGGCCCCCGGTTTCTCATGCGGATCGCCGAGCTCGACATGCACCCGTACGACGTGGCGGACCGGCAGGAGACGGCCCAGGAGGAGCACGGGCTCGGCTACTGCAACATCACCAAGTGCTGCACCGAGGTCTGCCCCGAGCACATCAAGATCACCGATAACGCGCTGATCCCCATGAAGGAACGCGTCGTCGACCGCAAGTACGACCCGCTGGTGTGGCTGGGCAACAAGATCTTCAAGCGCAGCTCGTAGGGGCGCTGACACACGAAAGGCGGGGGCCGGATCGTCCGGCCCCCGCCTTCGTGGTTCGTACGTGCGCTACTTCTTGCGGCCCCAGCGGCGCTTGCGCTTGGCGTCGCCCGGCGTCTCCTGGGCGGGCTCCTGCCCCTCCTGCGCGCCCGCCGGCTGCCCCGGCTCCGGCTGGTCCGGCAGCGGCTGGATCGCGGTCACCTCGCCGTCGGCGGGCAGGTAGGGCGGCGGGTCGTAGTCGGCGTCGCCGCGGGCGGGCGGCTCGAACAACGAGGCCGGCTGGCCCTGCCAGGGCTCCGCGTCGCCCGCCTCCGCCGCCGAGGCCGGCGGGATCGGGTGTTCCCTGTCGTCCTCGTACGGGCTCGCGCCGCCCGGCGGGATGTCCGCAGGCGGGATCACCGGCTCGAACGGGTCACGGTATTCGCTCTGCTTGGGCGCCTCGTGGGTGTAGGAGCCGAACTCGTCCGGGCGCAGCACCACCGGCTCCTCCGCCTGGGGCTGCTCCTGCTGCGGGTAGCCCTGCGGCGGGACCGGCTGCGGCTCCTGGTAGACGGCGCCGTACTGCACCTGGCCGCCCGGGTAGGTCTGCACGGGGACGAAGCTGATGATCGGCGCGTACGCCGTGCCTCCCGGATAGCCGGGGGCGGGAAAGCCCGCCGTGGCGTAACCGGGACCCGCCGGGTAACCGCCACCCGGAGGCATCTCCGGGTGGCCCACCGGCCCCGCCTTGCGTACCGCCGCCGCGTGGGCCATCCGGCGCAGCCGCCCCTCGAAGATGAGCACGGCGAAGAGCGCGAGCAGCACCAGCACCAGCGCGGGAATGCTGAGCTTCTGCGTCAGCGTGCGCTGGTCGAACTCGGGCGCCGCGTTCCGCAACTCCAGCGGCACCTCCTCGGAGGAGGCGGGCAGCGTCTCGCTCGGCAGCGGGTCGGTCGGCGTGTCGCTCGGAGCGACAGCCGGCATCTCCACGCTCTCCTCGGGAGTGGCGGTGGCGGAGGTGCTGGGCGGCACCTCGACGCTCTGCGTGGGCAGCGGCTGCGGCGGCGGCTGTTGCGGGCTGGACGGCGTGGCGCTCGGGGTCGCCGTCTTGGTGGTCTTCTTCGGCGTGGGGCTCTTCTTGGTCTTCGTAGGAGTCGCGGTGACGGTCTGGGTGATCGTCGTCTCCGGGTCCTGCTCCTCTTCCGGCTCGTCGGGCGGCGGCTCGCCGGCCGTCGCCGTGACCGTCACCGTGGTCTCGGGGTTCTCCGGGTACGCGTCGCACACCTCGCCGGGGTTG
Source organism: Nonomuraea sp. K271 (assembly GCF_009908215.1). Taxonomy (NCBI): domain Bacteria; kingdom Bacillati; phylum Actinomycetota; class Actinomycetes; order Streptosporangiales; family Streptosporangiaceae; genus Nonomuraea; species Nonomuraea sp. K271. The sequence continues at coordinate 42,607 of NZ_JAAAHR010000060.1, forward strand.
CACCCCTCGACAGGGTCGTACGCAGCCGCGGAGGCGCTGGCGCTCTGCACGATGAACGGAGCCGCTCCCGCACCGGCCAGGCCTAGCGCCAGGACGATCGCGGACACAGCCGTCGCTCGCGTGCGTGCCACCGCTGCCCTCCGCACAGTTCCGAAACCATGGTCAAGGGAATACTAGCCGGGTCAAAGTAACAGTAAAGACTGATTTACAACCCCATTTTCCGATTACGGCCCTGTTGTACCGTGACAATGAGCCGCAATGCCCCCAGGAGCACTCCGACGGCTACGGCCGCCAGCCAGAAACCCGTCATGCCGTCCACGATGCTGACCCGCTCATCCGGGGGCACCCGTTTCGCCGACGACACCATTTCGAACGGCAACGGCGCCGATGCGGGGCCTGCGGCCGACGGGAAAGAAACCTCAGGCGACGGTACGCCTCCCCCGATCGCCTGCGGGGCCTCGTAGGGCAGCGGCTGACCGAATCCCCCAGGCTGGGACCCCACCACTCCACGGGATCGGGTCGATCCCTGAGCCCGCGCGGTCGTACGAACCTGGGCGGCGCCTTGAGACCGCGCGGGCGTCGCCTTGTGAGCCGGCACGGACCCGTGAGGCTGCGCGGGCCCCTGAGGCTGCGCGGGCCCCTGAGGCTGCGCGGGGCCTTCAGGCTGCGCGGGCGCGGATGCCTGGCCCCGCACGGGTCCTTGCCCCTGCGCAGGCGCGGCCCCCTCCTGCGACGGCACAGGCGCGGCTCCCCGCACCGCCTCCTGCGACTGCACAGGAGCAGCCTCCGGCATCGACCCCTGTGACCGCACGGGCACGGCCTCCGGCACCGGCCCCTGAGCCCGCACCGATCGTTGCGACTCCTCGGAAACCTGAGGCTGGCCGGTCCCCCGGGAATGGGCGGACCCGGCCTCCACAGGTTGCCGCGCCTGCGAGCCGGGCATGCCGGGCTCGCGCGCCCCGCGCCGCATCGCGAGCCGCTCCTCGTCAGGCCCTTCGGGACCCACAGGCGGCCGCCCGCCCAAACCGACGGGCGGCCAGACCTCCATGCCGAAACCAGGCGGCGGCCACCCGGCCTCAGGACCGACGGGTGGCGGGCCCTCCACTCCGGGCCACACCGGCCCGGGTGGGCCCGGTGGCGGACCATAGGGGACGACAGGGTGGTGAACCGGCGGCTGGTCCTGCGGGCCAGAAAGCACATGGGCGTCACCACGGCGACCGGACGGCATGGCGCTCCTGACCCGCGTGGTGGCGGTGCCGGCCATGGTCGTCAGCCCGTCACCGGAGTCGGTGCGCATCCTCGCGACCGCCGCCAGCGCGACCGCCCTGGCCCCGGCCGGCGCGGTGAGCGTCACGTCGACCGATCGTTCCCCGGAGACCTGGCCCAGCTTGCACACCCGTGTCCCCGGCAGCACGCCGCCGGCGCGGGTGGAGCCGGAGTGATCCTCCAAAGCCCGCAGGGCGAGCGCCTCGGACGCCGCCTCCCCTGGGCTTGCCGGAGGGACGGCCCGGTCCGCCGTCGTGGGGTCAGGCGCGGCGGCTCCCGGCCGGGCAGGCCCCGTGACGCCGGAACCGGCGGGCTCCGGGAAGTCGGAACGAGCGGGCGGCGGGACGCAGACGACCTCCGCCAGCGCCTCCGCCGGGCTGGCCGCCACCGCGACCCTCGCGCCCATGCCCATCCCGTTCAGCCGCACCTTGAACCGCTGGACGTCCCCCGTCCTGACCCACTTGCCCGCGCCGTCGGACCCCTTGATCCGCTCGAGCACCAGCGAAACCCCGGTGGCCCCCACGGGCACACACGGAACCGCCGTCAGAAGCAGGGCCCCGGCAATGATCCAGCCACGCCGCATCATTCCCACTCCCCCGTTGCGACAAATCACACCGAGTCATCATCATGTCACACAGAGTGAGTTGATTGTCACCGGGGTAGCAGGTTCTCCACGGTCTTCATGATGGGCAGGTCCGCGTCCAGCCACTCGACGTCGTAATAGTCGCCGGGACCGAGCCACCGCAGGGCCAGGTGCTCCTTGGCTTCGGGCACGCCCGAGGCCAAGGAGCACAACCACACGCGCATGACGTACCCCGGCGACAGCGGCCACTCACCGCCGACGCGTTCGCCCACCGCGATCTCGACGCCGAGTTCCTCGCGGCACTCGCGTACGAGCGCGGCCCGCTCGTCCTCACCGGGATCCACCTTCCCGCCGGGGAACTCCCACCCGCCCGCCAGCGCCGCCGGTTCGGCGCGCTGGGCCGCGAGCACCCGGCCACCGGGGGCGGCGATCACCGCGGCAACGACCACGACCGTGCTCATCACGTCACATTCCTTACAGGGATGGATTCTGCAGCTTCTTCAGCTGTTCGAGCACGTCGGGGTTCTGCAGGGGACGGGTGAAGCCCACCCGGTTCGTACGGGCCTGGTAGCTCGTCACCTTGATGGGCCCGCACAGCCGGCAGCGGGCCTCCAGCATCTTGCCCTTGGACACGACCAGGCCGACGTGACCGGGGTTGTTGGCGGACGTGCCGGGGCCGGAGTTGAAGAACACCAGGTCGCCCGGCTGCTCCTCCCCCTCCTGGACCTTCACGCCGAACGGCCACTGCACGAACGTCGTCCGCGGAATCACCAATCCCGCCGCCCGGTAGGCCGCGTAGATGACGCCCGAGCAGTCGAACGCGTCGGGCCCCGTGCCTCCCCACAGATACGGCTTGCCGCGCTGGTCCAGCGCGTACTTCAAAATCTTGGCCACGACGTCGCTCGGCGCGGCCTCGATCAGCGGGTCGTCGCACTCCTCCGAAGCCTGCGGCGGGACCTTCACCTCACCCGACTTCGCGTATTTCCTGGCGATCTCGACGACCTGGTCGACGTACCACCAGGCCCGGTTGTAGACGAACAGCGCCTGCCGCACGTTCTCCGGCGCGCCGTTGCGCTTGAGCATCTTCGCCGCGCCCAGGATGGCGTCGGCGGGGTTGTAGACGTCGCCCACACCGTCGCCGTCGCCGTCGGAGGCGTAGCCGTTGACGTCGGACGACATCGGGATCCTGGCCTTGCCGCCCCACGTGGAGATCAGGAACTGCATCGGCCCCGCAGCGCCCGCGTGGTTGGTGCCGTCCTTGACGCCCGGCAGGTCGGAGCGGCCGTGGTCGGTCTCGCGCTTGCCCACGGCGGCCAGGATGTTCCACTGCACGCCGATCTTCTTGCCGTGCTTCTTGTACAGCTCCAGATATCTGCCGGGGATGTCGGAGCTGCCCGAGTCGGACACCTCCTCCACCTGCGTGTCGTCCTCGCAGTCGACGGAGGTGCCGCCTCCCGAGATGAAGGACGGCAACGAGATCAGCAACATCGGCGAAAGTATGACCGCCACCAGGATCAACGCCCCGGCGAGGCCGATCACGAGAGCGAGACGCGCGCCTTTCACTGAAGAATGTCTCCCTCCTGGCCCTCGGTCGCCGGGCGGAGGTCGAAGACCCGCCAGTCGGCTCCCTCCTGGCTCACCGTGACCGCGAACTCCTCGTCCTGCCGTTTGTCGCCGCTCTTCGCGGCGACCTGCCGGGTGGTGCTGATCACGAACACGACGGAGGTCTTCTCGACCTGCCTGATCTCCTTCAGCCTGGCCGTGGCCGTGGAGACGATCTCATCGTTCCGGTTCTGCTCGATCGTGCCCGCCGAGGAGACGGTCCTGGCCAGCTCGTTGCCGAACTCGGCCGTCGTGTACGCCTTCAGCCGCGCCGCGTAGGCCGCCGGGTCCTCGTCGTGGCGGAACGTGCCGTACTCGGCGGCGAACCGCTCGGCCAGGTCCGCCGCCGCGGCGAGCTGCTCCTTCTGCATGGGCAGGTAGGAGTAGACGTCGAACGGCTCGGCGCTCGCGGTCGCCAGCGGCGTGCTCGACGCCGCGGGTGTGACGGCCGCGGAGGTCGCCTCCGGCGCGGGCTCCGCCGGCTCCTCCGCGGACGGCCCGATCGTCAGGTAGATGCCGACCGCGGCGACGACCACGACGATGACGGCGAAGGCGAGCCCGCGCCTGTCACCTGGCTGTGCCATCAGTTCCTCCCGAGGGGACCGTCACCAGGACCCCAGCCATTTCCGGCGCCTCCGGACAGCTTCGGCTTCGTGCTTTCGGGCATCGGTCAGGGCTTGGCCGTCGTCTCTCGCGCAAGCGGGGCGAGAAGCCGCTCCCTTCAGGGCGCGGAGGCGTCACGTTCAGTCCTTGTCGGTGGAGTTCGGCTTGAGCCAGAACGGCACCGAGGGGCTGTCCCCTCCGGAGCCGCCGCCGTCGCTGCCGCTGCGCAGCCAGAGCGGGGGCGCCTCCGAGGAGCGGGACGACGACTCGCCGGACGTGAAGATCCGGGGGCCTGCCTGGCCGCGGCCACCGCCGCCGCCAGACCGCGACCCGCCGGACCGGCCTGAGCCGTTGGAGTTGTTGGAGCCGCCGAACAGCCCGCCGCCGGAGCCGCGCGACCGCGTGCCGCCCGACCCGCCGAACCTGGACCCGCGCGAGGAGCCGGACGAGCCGTTACGGGAGCCGCCCGACGAGCCGCCGCGCCGCGCCCAGCCACCGCCGGACCCCCCGCCG
>NZ_JAAAHR010000061.1:0-47166 GCF_009908215.1 Nonomuraea sp. K271
GGTTCGAGGAGTTTGGCGAGCTTGCTGGAGGAGGCCGACGGGGTCGCGCCCGCCTTCCTGAGCCGCTTGCCGACCTTGGCCAGCAGCGCCTTTTTGCCGTCTTCGAGCAGCTCGGCCTCGACCTCGCGCCACCGCACGACCATGGGCTCCTCGCCGAAGACGGTGCCCTTGACGTGGTCGTCGGCGATCTCGACGAGTCTGGCGTCGCCGTCGAACAGGACCGTGACGCTCCTGCGCGTGTCGAGTTGGGCGACGGGCTGCAGCTCGGCGCCGCGGGTGAAGGCGCGGACGAGCTCGGCGAGTTCCGCCGGCACGATCTTGGTGCTGCGGGTGAGGGGATGGGTGATCTCCTGGCGCACGCCCTTGGCCTTGGGCAGCTTCAGGTGCCAGCCGGGATCGGCGCCGCCTCGCCGTCGTCTGAGGGTGACGCCGCGGGAGGCCAGCCGCAGGTCGGGCGTGTCATAGTAGAGGGCCACGAGCTGGTAAGTCTTCGGACCGACAACGTCGGCCAGCCCACTCAGGTCCGGAATTTCGTACTCTGCGGGGACATCGAACTTGTCCTCGATCTCGATACCCACTACACCTCGCCAAAGTCCGATTTCGGACCATAATGCCACCTCTAGGTGAACATCACACGAATCGCAGGAGCTCGATTCTGTTGCCCACCGGGTCGGAGACGTAGATGCGGCGGGAACCGGGAAAGAGGTCGTCCGGCACGGCTCCGGGGATCTTCGCGGCCGCAGGCCGAGCACACCCGCGTAGAACTCCCGCAGCAGCGGCTCGCTCTTCGCGGGCGAGCTGAACGTGATGCACCGCTCTGATCATCGCCGTTCCCTCCTCCTCATTTCTGCAGCACGACGAAGATCCTTCTGAACGGAAACGGCGTGCCGAAATTCCTGGCCGGATAGGCGTCGGCGAGCAGCTGGGCCAGATCGCGCTTGAACCGCCGCTGTTCGTCCGGGGGGAGGCGGTCGAGAATCGGGCGCAGCGCGGTGCCGGACACCCAGTCGAGCACCGGATTCTCGCCTTGCAGCACGTGAATGTAGGTCGTCTCCCACGCGTCGACCTGGGCGCCGCCCTGGTTGAGCAGGTCGAGATAGTCGAGGGGGTCGCCGACCGGATTGCCCCTGGGCACGTCGCCGAGCCGGTCGGACCAGGCGCGGGAGGCGCACAACTCGCGGATCGCGACGTGGCTGGGCGCGTCGAAGTTGCCCGGCACCTGGAAGGCCAGCCAGCCTCCAGGCGCCAGTTCCTCGACCCAGTGCTCCAGCACGGAACGATGCTCGGGCACCCACTGCAGCACGGCGTTGGAGACGATCACGTCCACCGGCCGGTCGGGCCGCCAGGTGGCCACGTCGGCCACCGCGAACCTGGCCTTCGTCTCCAGCCGCCGCGCCTTGGCGATCATCGCCGGCGAGGAGTCGAAACCCTCCACGGTCGCACCCGGCCAGCGCACCCCCAGTTGGGCGGTGAGCTCACCACTTCCGCAGCCGGCGTCCACCACGTAGTCGGGATCGACCGCCCCCACCCTGGAGATCAGCTCGATGAACGGCCTCGACCGCTCGTCCGCGTAGACGGCGTACGTTACCGGGTCCCAGATATCTCTTGACATGAAGATAATTGATATCGAGAGAGATATCTCGATGTCAAGACAGTACACTTCTGTGTCATGACCGAGGATGCTAGAGACGAGGTCGACCGCCTCGTCGCGGCTTGGCGAACAGAGCGCCCCGACCTCGACGTCGAACCACTCCAGGTGCTCTCCAGGGTGTCACGACTGGCCAAGCATCTCGACCGGGCTCGACGGGCGGCGTTCGCCGAACACGACCTGGAGCCGTGGGAGTTCGACGTGCTGACCGCACTGCGAAGGGCCGGCAAACCGTACGAACTCAGCCCAGGCGCCCTGTTGCGGGCCACACTTGTGACCTCCGGCACCATGACCAACCGCATCGACCGCCTCGCACAGGCCGGCCTCGTACGGCGCCGTCCCGACCCCGAGGATCGGCGTGGCGTGCTCGTCTCCCTCACCGAAACCGGCCTCGCCCGCGTCGACGCCGCCTTCTCCGACCTGCTCCGCCGCGAACACGACCTGCTCTCCAACCTCGGCCCTACCGACCAGCGCGCGCTCGCCGGCCTCCTCCGCACCCTCCTCGCCCCGTTCGACTCTCCCCTCTGAAACCCACGGCCCACCGGCCGGCACATCAAGCAGTCCCCCAGCCGCCCGTTCACCCCACCTCCCCGAACTCCTCGCAAGCAACTCTGTCGCCGGGCGAACACGCCTGCAGGACGTCCTGGTGCCGCCGCAGCGAAGCGGACGGTGAAGGGGCGCTCGTTACGGCGAGTACGCCGTTGGCCCTCACGACCGGCGCGTGACAGAGGGCCGCCGGCGTCGGCGGGGCGGGCACCTTGGCTGTGCCGTAACAGAGGCAGGACGCGCCGGGGGGAGAGCCGACCCGCAAGGAAAGCAATCCGACGCGCCGCAGTACATCGGGGCTCTCGTCGGTCGGGCTGGGCTCCCGGGATCGCTGAAGAGGAATTGCGGCGAGGTCCTGAGCGATCAGGGATGGAATCAGTCGCCGAGGCGGTCGGCGGTCTCCAGCCACTCGGCTTCGAAGGACTCCTTCTGGGCGGTGATCTCGCGGAGCTCGGCGTCGAGGGTGCCGAGCCTGGCATAGTCGGTGGCCGCTTCGGCCATGGCGGCGTGCAGTTCGGACTCCCGGTCGCTCAGCTTGTCGAGCTGGCGTTCGAGGCGGCCCAGCTCCTTGCGGAGTTCGCGCTCCTCCTTGGCGGAAAGCCCGCTCGAAGCGGCCTGAGCCGGACCCGCAGCCGACGCCGCGGAGCCCTGGGCGGCGGCGCCGGGGCTCGTGGTCGTCGTGGTGGTCGTGACGCTGGCCACGCGGGCCGTCAGAGCCGTGCCGGCGGCGCGGCGTTCGAGATATTCGTCGACCCCGCCGGGGAGCAGCGACAACGTGCCGTCGCCCAGCAGCGCCACGCAACGATCGGTCACCCGCTCAAGGAAGTAGCGGTCGTGGCTGACCAGGATCAGCGTGCCGGGCCAGGCGTCCAGCAGGTCTTCCAGCTCGTTGAGCGTCTCGATGTCGAGATCGTTGGTGGGCTCGTCGAGCAGCAGCACGTTAGGGTCGTCCATGAGGAGCCTGAGCAGCTGCAGCCGCCGCCGCTCGCCACCCGACAGGGAGCCGACGATCTTCCACTGCGCCTCGCCCTTGAACCCCAGACGTTCGAGCAGCTGGGACGCCGACCACTCCTTCTTGCCGACCTGGAGATATTTACGTATCTCCTCCACCGACTCCAGCACCCGCCGCTCCGGGTCGAGCTCGGCCAGCTCCTGCGACAGGTGCGCCAGGCGTACCGTCTTGCCCCTGACCACGCGGCCGTCGTCCGGCTTGACCGTGCCGGCGAGCAGCCGCAACACCGACGACTTGCCCGACCCGTTGACCCCGATCAGTCCGATCCGGTCACCCGGGCCGAACTGCCACGTCAGGTGGTCGAGCACCAGCGGCCCGCTACCGGGCCCGCCCGCGTGCAGGGTGACGTCCTCCAGGTCGTAGACGGTCTTGCCGAGGCGGGCCGCGGCGAACCGCATCAACTCCACGGTCTCCCGCGCCGGCGGCTCGTTCGCGATCAGCGCCTGGGCGGCCTCGACGCGGAACTTCGGCTTGGACGTACGGGCGGGCGGACCGCGCCGCAACCACGCGATCTCCTTACGCATGAGATTCTGGCGGCGTTCTTCGGCGGCCTGGGCGATCCGTGCGCGCTCCGCTTTCGCCAGCACGTAAGCGGCATATCCGCCCTCATACCGTTCGACCCGTCCGTCCATGACCTCCCACGTACGGGTGGACACCGCGTCGAGGAACCACCGGTCGTGCGTCACGACCACCAGCGCGCTCTTCCGGCCTGCCAGATGCCCGGCCAGCCAGGCGATGGCCTCGATGTCGAGGTGGTTGGTGGGCTCGTCGAGCATGATGAGGTCATGGTCGTCGATGAGCAACTGCGCCAGCGCCGTACGCCTGCGCTCGCCACCGGACAGGTCGGCGGCCCTGGCCTCCAGGTCGAGGTCGCCGATCAGGTTGGACAGGATCTCGCGAACCCGCTGATCCCCGGCCCACTCGTGCTCCGCGAGCCCGCCGAGCACGATCTCCTTCACGGTTGCGTCAGGGGCGAGCGTGTCCTGCTGCGACAGGAAGCCCACGCGCAGCCCGCGGTTGTGGGTGACCCGACCGGTGTCCGGCCGCACTGCCCCGGCGATGACGGACAGCAGGGTCGTCTTACCGCCCCCGTTGCGCCCGACGACCCCGATGCGCTCCCCTGCCTCTACGCCCAGGGAGATGTCGCTGAGGAGTGGTTTGGGCCCGTAAGCATGTGAAACCGACTCAAGGTTGACCAGATTCATGGCATACCCAGCGTATCGGCTCGCCACCGGCCGCCCGACAGCAAAGAGCCATCCGCCCTTCCTGACGGCCTCCGCCACCGCGACGTCCCGCTCGCCCAGCCTTCGCACGGAGCGACGGCGGTCAGACGGTGAGCGGCATCGGCGGCCACCGTACGGAGAAAGCCCTCGCGCTGCGGCGGAGAACCGTGTCAGCAGCCGCCGTACGGAGTGCGGTGGCTGTCCGTGCGGTGAGGGGTGGTGGTCAGAGGAGGGTGGCTCCGGCGACGGGGCCGTGGGCGGGGACGGCGGTGTGGGCGGCGCCTGTCGTGGTGAGACCGCGGGCCAGGTCGCGGGCGTGCAGGGCATCGATGGCCAGGAACGCGCACGTCGGACCGGAGCCGGAGACGATCGCCCCCAGCGCCCCGTGCTGGCGCCCTGCTTCGAGGGTCGGCGCGAGCTCCGGGCGGAGGCTGAGCGCGGCCTCCTGGAGGTCGTTGCTCAGGTGGGCGCCCAGAGCGTAGGCGTCACCGGTGCCCAGTGCCTCCATCAGGGAATCGTCGAGTTGAGGCCAGGGCACCTCGGCGGCCGAAGCCTCCCTGAGGCGGTCGCATTCCGCGTAGACGCGGGCTGTGGAGAGCCCGCCGTCCGCCAGCGCGAACACCCAGTGGAACGTGCCCCCGGTGGGCAACTCGCTCAGCTGCTCGCCGCGCCCCGTACCCACCGCAGTGCCCCCGAGCAGCGAGAACGGCACGTCGCTCCCGAGGTCGGCGCCGATCTCCATGAGGTCTTCGAAGGGCAGCCCGAGCCCCCACAGCTCATTGCAGGCCACCAGCGCGCCCGCCGCGTCGGCGCTGCCACCCGCCATCCCGCCGGCGACCGGGATGTCCTTCTGGATGAGCAGGTCGGCGCCGTAGCCGCGGCCCGCGTGCTTGGCGAGCGCACGGGCGGCCCTGATCGCCAGGTTGCTGTCGTCGACCGGCACCTGACCGGACCACTTCCCCGACACCGACACGGTGATCGCCTCGGACTCCTTGGCCGTCACCTCATCGAAGATCGACACAGCGTGAAAGACGTTGACCAGGTCGTGGAAGCCGTCCTCCCTGAGCGGGCCGACAGAAAGTTGCACGTTGACCTTCGCAGGCACACGCACGGTCACCGAACTCATCGATCTTCTGCCACTTCCATCACTTGCCGCGGTCAAGGACACTCGATGGTATCGGGGCCCGCCGCCCTGACATGCGGTTGTCTCAAGGTGACTGCTCCGTTCCCCAAGGAAGCGGCTTCTCGCTGAGCCGCTTCCGCGGCCTGGCGAAGGGCGAGCCCTGCCCTGAGGATGTCGGTCGCCGCGTTCACATCGGCGTGTGCGGTGTGCCCCGTTGCACATGTCTTGCCGCCGGTGGCTGCATGGCAAGGCTCTTGGGCCAGGTGGTCGGGTCGGTGAGCGAGGAGGGTGGGGGCGTTGGCTGATGTGACGGTGATCGAGGTGCCGCAGTGGCGGGGATCGGGAGCTCCCACGGCACAACGGCTGATGGAAGGCGCGCGGTTGCTCGCCGACATGGTGATGTCTGCTCGGGACGGCGAGGGGCGGGCCCGCTGTAGGCCCGAGCAGGGCGATGTGGATAGCGGTCAGCCCGGGCGTACGGCGCCACGGAACGCGGTGCGGAAGTAGGGCGAGCGGAGGAAGTCGACCTTTCGCACCACGTCGCCCGTCTTCGGAGCATGGACCATGACGCCGCCTCCGAGGAACAGGGCCACGTGGGTGGGGTCGCCCGTGCCGCCGCCGAAGAACAGCAGGTCGCCTCGGCGGCGAGCGCTCAGCGGGATCCTGCGGCCCTGGCGGAACTGGGCGCCGGTGTAGTGGCTCAGTCGTACCCCGGCCTTCGACCAGGCGTAGAGGGTCAGGCCGCTGCAGTCGAAGCCGGTCGTGGCGGCTCCTCGTCCGATGCCGATGGTGGGACCCTTCGCTGAGCCTCCGCCCCAGGAGAAGGAGACGCCCAACTGGCCGAGGGCCGCGGCGGCGGCTATCTCGCCCCTGGTCGGGGTGCGTTTGAGTTGTGCCAGGGCGGGATCGGGGACTGCGACGAGAGCGGTGCACAGGCCGCCGCCGAGGGCGAGCCAGACGAGAGCGATGCGTCGGAACATGGGGCCTCCCTTGTTCGTACGTGAGTTCGGGAGACCAGGATGATGTGGCGGGGTGAGGGGAGGTGGAGCCGAGCGGTGTTCTGTGGATGACGGGGTCGCGACGGTGGCGGACTGTGGACGAACACAGCCCGGGGACTCGCCTATGACTGTGTGGACGCCGGGTCAAGGGCCGCTTTCGTTCGCCGGCCGCACGATGTACGGGAGGGGTCCGGGAAGTGTGGCCCTAGGGTGTCCGCCGTGAACCCTCCAGCAGCATGCACGCCCCCATCCCTGTCATCACGGCCGGGACAGTCGTCGGCCTGGTCTCTGCCGCGCTGATCGCCACCCGGACGCCCCTAGCGCTCTTCGGCCTGCTCGGTGCGGCGGTCGCGTGGGGACTGTGGCAGGGCTGGCGAGGCCCAAGGCTGCTGGCGATCGTCTTCAGCGCCGTCGCGGTGTTCCAAGGCGGGCGTGTGCTGGTCGCTTTCGTCCAGGGCGGAGCCGTGGCGGGCGGATTCACAATGGTGATCGCCATGGCCATGGTCGCCCTCGTCCCGGCCGGTTGCGCGGCCATCGTGCTGCTGTTGCTGCCGCGGTCGTCACGAGCCAGGTTCGCTCGTCGCCGGCCGCCGGCAGGCAGTGCGTACGCATCGTGATGCAGCCACCGCGCGGCGATCAGGGGCGAGATTCGGCTATGCGGACAAAGGCGTGGATGTCGAGTTGTTCGCCGCGGGCCGACGGGTCGACCCCGGCCGCTCTGAGCGCGGTTTCCGCCTGGGCCGGGCTGCCCGCCCACGAGGCCAGGGCCGCGCGCAGGGTTTTGCGGCGCTGCGCGAAGGCCGCGTCGATCACCGCGAACACCTCTTCCCTCGACGCCGTCGTGGCGGGCGGGTCACGGCGGACCAGGGACACCAGCCCAGAGTCGACGTTGGGGGCGGGCCAGAAGACCGACCGGCCGACCGGGCCCGCCCTGCGCACGTCCGCGTACCAGGCGGCCTTGACCGACGGGACCCCGTACACCTTGGAGCCGGGACCGGCGGCCAGGCGGTCGGCCACCTCCGACTGCACCATGACGAGGCCCTTGCGCAGCGACGGCAGCGCTTCCAGCAGGTGGAGCACCACCGGGACGGCGACGTTGTAGGGGAGGTTGGCCACGAGGGCGGAGGGGGTGAAGCCCAGCAGGTCGGTCTCGGAGATTTTCATGGCGTCGGCGTTGATCACCGTGAGCTGTTCGGAGACCCCGCGGTCGGTGACGGTGATGGGAAGCTGGTGGGCGAGCACCGGGTCGATCTCGACGGCCACCACATGCGCGGCCGACGCCAGGAGCTCCAGGGTGAGTGAGCCGAGGCCGGGGCCCACCTCGATGACGACGTCATCGGGGGACAGGTCGGCCACCCGCACGATGCGGCGGACGGTGCCCCCGTCGATCACGAAGTTCTGCCCTAGCTTTTTTGTCGGACGAAGATCTAGCTTGTTCGCCAAAATACGTATTTCTGCAGGGCCCAACAGCCTCATCATCTCCTTAGTCTCCCGCATCGAAGAACCTGAGATGGCGTACGGGGGAACCAGAGGAGAGGATGGCGTGGAACAGGAAGGGACGTCCCTGATGGAGCCAACGGGCGCCGCGCCCCTACGCCCGACGGACTTGCGGGAGGTGGGACCATACCGCCTGCTCGGCCGGCTCGGCGAGGGGGGCATGGGGACCGTGTTCCTCGCGCGGGCGCCGACGGGGCGGTTCGTCGCGCTCAAGGTGGTGAAGGCGGAGTTCGCCAACCAGGAGGGGTTCGCGGCCAGGTTCCACGCGGAGGTCGACAGCGCCCGGCGGGTGGCGTCGTTCTGTACGGCCCAGGTGCTGGACAACGGCAACACCGGGGACGGCAGGCCCTACATGGTGACCGAGTACATCGCGGGCACTCCCCTGTCCGACCAGATCACCAGGCACGGGTCCTTAGACCCAGGGCCGCTGCACGGAGTCGCGCTCGGGGTCGCGGCGGCGCTCGCGGCCATCCACGTGGCCGAACTGGTGCACAGGGACCTCAAACCGGCGAACGTGATCCTTTCGCTGTCCGGTCCCCGCGTGATCGACTTCGGGATCGCCAGGGCGCTCGACCGGGAGAGCGGGTTCACGCTCTCCGGCGAACTGCTGGGAAGTCCGGGATGGTGGGCGCCCGAGCAGGTGCGCGGTGAGCCGGTCAGCCCGGCGGCCGACATCTTCGCCTGGGGCTGCCTGGTGGCCTACGCGGGCAACGGGCGGCACCCGTTCGGCCGTGGCGACCCCATCACGCTGGCCCACCGCGTCCTGAACACCCAGCCCGACCTCGGTACGCTGCCCCCGCCGCTGGACGACCTCGTCCGCCTGGCCACCTCGATGGATCCGGCGCAGCGCCCGACCGCGCAGGACCTGCTGATCGCGCTGGTGGGCGGGAACACACCCGTCCCGTCGATCAACCCTCCGACGCTGGTGGCGTCCGAGATGCTGAACGACTGGCGGCCGCCGCAGAAAGAAACGGACGATACGGACGTGACGGCCGCGTTCACGACTTCCTCGCCGGGTGACACGCGGCGGGAGGTGATCGGCGCCCCGGCCGACTCCGAGCCGCCGCAGGATGACACCCGTCACGACGTCCCTCACGACAGGCCGCAACCGGGTGCGGAAAGCCCTCACGAGAACTCGCCGGGCGGGACGCGGGAGGCGCGGCAGGGCGCGACGCCCGGCGAGGAGCGGGCGCAACCAAGTGCGGCGTCCCTTGAGGAGCGGGCGCGGCGTGAGGAGCTGGCCGCCAGGGAGGATCTCGCCCGGTGGGACGCACGGAACCAGGCCGCAGCACCGCGACCCGCCCAGCCGGGCCATACGGGCGGGGAGCCGGAGGGACGGGCGCCGAAGTCGCGAAGCGCGACCCGTACGGACACCTGGCCCGGCGAGCGTGGCACCCCCGCGCCCGCCGACGCGCCGGCCACGCTCGGCGGCGCCAGGACGTCCGGTACCCGCTGGCTCATCGCCGCCGCGGCCGCCGTGCTGGCCATCGTCGTGACGGCCGGTGTGCTGATCGCTACCTCCGGCCGTACCGGCACCACCCCGGGCGACGCGGGCGCTGTCTCGCCGGGGGCCACCGGCGCGCGCCCCAACGACGTGGGCCGCAGGTTCGCGCTGGGCCCGGACTTCGACGATCCCGTCGCCGTCGTCGCATCCGTCCCGGAGTGCGGGCTCAGGACGTACGAGGGTACGGCGGCGTCCAGGGGGCAGCTCTGCGTGATCCGCTGGACGGTGATCAACCCGGGCGGCGAACGCATGCCGCTGGCCGAACCCGCCGTCACCATGGTCGACGACCGGGGCGCCCAACACGATCCGGCGGCCGTCACCCTGCCCCCTGCCGTCCCGCCTGGCGGGCGGGTGGACAGCGCGTTCGTGTTCGACCTGCCCAACTACCGCAAACCCGTGAAGATGACGGTGACCATGCCGGATGACGGCAAACAGATCGAGGTCACGCTGTGACGATACGTTCCACTCTCGTCGCGCTGCTGCTCGCTGCCGGAATGCCGCTCGTGTCCGCTTCGGGGACGGCCTGCGCGGGAGAGTCCGACTTCGACGGTGACGGCGTGGCCGACGTGGTGGTGGGCGACCCGTTCGGCGACGGTCAGAAGGGGGCCGTGCACGTGTTGTCGGGCGACAAGGTCGTACCCGTCGCCGTTCCCGGTCTGGCCAGGGGTGACGCGTTCGGCTGGTCGGTACGGATGGCGAAGGTCGACGGGGACGCCTGCGCCGACCTCGTGATCGGCGCCCCCTACGCGGACGTCGACGGCGCCGAGGACGCCGGGGCCGCGTACGTCGTCTACGGCGCCCGCTCCTTGCCCCCGCAGCGGCTGACGGCGGCGCGACCGCAGCGGTTCGCGCACTTCGGCTGGTCGCTGGCGGCGCGGGACGACCTGGTGGCGGTCGGCGCACCGTACGAGGACGAGAACCGGCTGCTCGACGTGGGCGCCGTCTACGTGCGCAAGGGCACGGGCGAACTGCGCAGGATCAGCCAGGAGTCCGTGGACGTGCGGGGCAACAGTGAGGTGGGCGACCAGTTCGGCTGGTCGATGGCGTTCGGGCCGGGGAACGGGCTGCTCGTCGGCGTTCCGTACGAGAACGACGACGGCGTGGGCCGCCAGGTCGAGGACGGCAAGATCGACTCGGGTTCGGTCGTTTTCATTGACGACGTGCTGGCGGCCGAGCTGACGACGGCGAAGCTGGACTCGCCGACCGACGCCTCAGGCGACAGGTACGGCTACGCGGTGGCCTACGCCGACGACGCCGGGTACGCGGTGAGCTCGCCGGGCCCGGGGAACGTGCAGTTGCTCGACGAGGCCAGGAAACCGGTGCGTACGGTGACACAGGCGGGCAAGCAGGCGTTCGGCTTCTCGTTGGCCACGTCGGACGACGGCAGGCTGGCCATCGGCGCACCCTACGGCGGCGGCGTGCGGGTGGTGTCCTGGCAGGACCCCTCCGAGGAACGTGACCTGCCGACCCGCGACGGCCTGTTCGGCTGGTCGGTGGCCTTCAGCGGCAACAAACTCTTCGTGGGGCAGCCGGACGCGCAGCCGTACGGGAGGGTGGCGGTGACGGGCCGCAACGCCGAGACGCCGCGCCCGCTGCAGCCGCCGAAGGGCGCAGACTTCGGGGTGGCGGTGGCCGGTTAGCGGCTCACACGAACAGCCGGCGGCAGGAGGGCGGTCAGCGGAGCAGGCGGTCGCCGCAGGTCGGCCACTGGCTCGCCCAGTCGCCGCCCACCCGCTGGTAGAGGACCTGGGCCCGGTACGTCTGCTCCTCCGCGGGCCAGTCGCTCGGCAGCCCGATCCCGCCCACGGCCTCCCACATGCGCGTGCTGAACTGATACATGCCGTAGTGGGGCCCGTCGGGGTTGTAGGCGAGCGGGTCGCCGTGGGCGACGCATTCGGCCAGGGCCGGCCAGTCGAGCCGCGCCACGGCGGGCCTGACCTGTTCGGGATGCCGCGGGGTGACGGTGATGACCGTGCCGTCCCCGGGGAAGCTGTCCAGCGGCGGCGTCACCTGGTGTCCGTGGCCCAGCGTGATGCGTTTCCGCTTGAGCACCTCCCGTACGGTCATGGCCGTCGTCCGCGAGGTGAGCTGCCGGTTGCCCGCGACGACGTGGACCTCGCGCCTGGTGTGGACGGTGAGCGCCATCCCCGACAACGGCACCGCGCGGCCCGGCGGCGCGGAGAGCGTGCCGTTCGCCGGCTCGATGTCCAGCTCGGTCAGGGCGTCGGCGACGTTGGTGGCGGTGACGAGGTGTGTGCTGGTACGGCCGTCCACGGTGACCGTGAGCGGGCGGGCGCGGCGCACCTCGATGATGCCCCCGTCGGCGACGCGTTCCCGCACGGCCGGGCGTACGACGTCGCCGGTGCCCACCGAGATCCCGGCGTCGGCGAGCACCTCCTCCACGGTCCCCGCGAAGCCGCGCACGGCCGCCTGCTCGCCGTCGACGACCACGACGACCTCTTTGACCAGCAGGGACGTCGCCACGAGCGTGCCGAGCGCCACCGCGCCCGCCAGGCACACGACGGGCGTCCACGGGGAGCGCCACGGGATGGGCGGGCGCGGCGCGCGCCTCTTGCCTCGCACGGACCACCTCCGGTTACGGGCGGGAAACGCCCGAACGCTAGCCGTGGTCGTGCTCCGGCATCCGCCGGTTCACCAAACGATGGTCACCACTCGCCGAAGACCGTGACTCCGTTGGCGCTGATCGCCTCGCACAACCGGTCAGGATGGGCGGCCTTGACCTTCGCCAGGCAACGCAGGGTCAGGGGAATGAGGTAGGGGGCGTTGGGCTTGCCCCGGTGCGGGACGGGAGGCAGGTAGGGGGCGTCGGTCTCGACCAGCATGAGCTGCTCGGGCGCTACCTCGGCGGCCGCGCGCAGGTACGCGGCGTTCTTGTACGTCACCGGGCCGGAGAACGACATGAAATATCCGGCCTGAACGCACTTTTTCGCCATCTCGGCGTCGCCGGAGAAGCTGTGGAACACCACCTTGTCCGGCGCCCCCTCCTCGGCCAGCACCCTCAGCACGTCGTCGTGCGCCTCGCGGTCGTGGATGACCAGCGCCTTGCCGGTGCGCTTGGCGATCTCGATGTGGGCACGGAAGCTCGCGTGCTGGTCGTCCCTGCTCGCCCAGTCGCGGTAGTAGTCGAGACCCGTCTCCCCCACCGCGCGCACCTCCGGCCGCCGGGCCAGCGCCTCGATCTCGGCCAGCACCTCGGGAGTCGCCTCGTGGGCCTCGTTGGGGTGGACGGCCACGCCGGCGTAGACGCCCTCCTGCTCCGCCGCCACCTCCGCGTTCCACCGGGAGGAGGCCAGGTCGTAGCCGACCGTGACCAGCCGGGTCACGCCCACCGCGCGGGCGTCGGCGAGTATGCTCCGCACGTCGGCCGCGGAGGCCTGCGCGGCCAGGGCCACCGGATCGCCTGACGACGCCTGCCGGTTGCCCACCATGATGTCGAGATGGCAGTGGCTGTCGAACACGGGCGAGGAAAGCGGCTCAGGCGCGGCGGGAAGCTTGCTCACGGCATCCAAGGTAGCCTCCCCCGGTCCCGGCGCCGCCCACGAGGGCGGCACACACGAAAGGCGCCGCCCACAGGGACGACGCCTTCACGTGTGCGGCCTGCCGGACGGTCACTCCCCCAGCCGGGCGAGCTCCTCGTCGACGACCTTCGGGTCGAGCTTCTTGAACAGCGGCACCGGCGGCGCGAGCGGCGTGCCCGGCTTGATCGGCCGGTGCTCCCACCGGGCCGCGTCGTCGTAGTCGCCGGTGATCACCGGGTAGGGGTCGCCGCCGTCCTCGTCGACCTCGCGGATCTCCGGCATGCCCGACCACACGCCCTCGCCGCCCAGCATGGCGTGGACCTTGTTGGACGAGCTGGGCAGGAACGGCGTGAGCATCGTCTTGGCGTCGTCGACCACCTGGAGCGCCACGTGCAGGATGGATTTCTGCCGCTCGGGGTCGCCCTTGAGCTTCCACGGCTCCTGCTCGGCCAGGTATTTGTTGGCCTCGCGCACCACGTCGAGCGCCTCGGTGATCGCGTTCTTGAACCGCGACCTGCCGAGCTCCGCGCCCACCGGGCCGAACGCGTTGCGCGAACGCTCAAGCAGCGCCCGGTCGGCGTCCGTGAGGTCACCGGCCTCGGGAACGGCCCCGAAGTTCTTCGCCGCCATCGAGATCGACCGGTTGACGAGGTTGCCCCAGGCCGCGACCAGCTCGCCGTTGTTGCGGTTGACGAACTCCTGCCAGGTGAAGTCGGTGTCCTGGTTTTCCGGGCCGGCCACCGCGATGTAGTAGCGCAGGGCGTCGGCGTCGTAGCGCTCGAGGAAGTCGCGCACGTAGATGACGACCTGGCGGGAGGAGGAGAACTTGCGGCCCTCCATCGTCAGGAACTCGCTGGAGACCACCTCGGACGGCGCGTTGAGCGCACCCAGCGAACCCGGCGTGCCGCCACGGTCGCCCCGGCCGCTGTAGCCGAACAACATCGCCGGCCAGATCTCGGCGTGGAAGACGATGTTGTCCTTGCCCATGAAGTAGTAACCGCGGGCGTCGGGGTTCTGCCACCACTGACGCCACGCGTCGGGGTCGCCGGAGCGCCTGGCCCACTCGATCGAGGCCGACAGGTAGCCGATGACGGCGTCGAACCACACGTAGAGCCGCTTGTTGGGCTGGTCGCGCCAGCCGTCGAGCGGGATCGGCACGCCCCAGTCGAGGTCGCGGCTGATCGCCCGCGGCTGCAGGTCGCCGAGCAGGTTGAGCGCGAACTTCAGCACGTTGGGCCGCCACTCGCCCTGCTTGGACTGCAGGTAGGAGCCGAGCACCTCGGCGAAGGCGGGCAGGTCGAGCATGAAGTGCTCGGTCTCGGCGAACACCGGCGTCTCGCCGTTGATGCGGCTCACCGGATTGATCAGCTGGATCGGGTCGAGCTGGTTGCCGCAGTTGTCGCACTGGTCACCGCGCGCTCCGTCGTAACCGCAGATGGGGCAGGTGCCCTCGATGTAGCGGTCGGGCAGCGTGCGGCCGGTGGACGGCGAGATCGCGCCCATCGTGGTCTTCGGGAAGATGTAGCCGTTGTCGTAGAGGCCCTTGAAGATCTCCTGCGTGACGGCGTAGTGGTTCTTCGTCGTCGTCCTGGTGAACAGGTCGTAGGCGAGCCCGAGCCCGGTCAGGTCTTCGGCGATGACGCGGTTGTAGCGGTCGGCCAGCTCCTTGGCGCTGACGCCCTCCTTGTCGGCCTGCACCTGGATCGGCGTGCCGTGCTCGTCGGTGCCGGAGACCATCAGCACCTTGTTGCCCGCCATCCGCTGGTAGCGGCTGAAGATGTCGGACGGCACGCCGAAACCTGAGACGTGCCCGATGTGGCGAGGGCCGTTAGCGTACGGCCACGCGACGGCGGTCAAGATGTGCTGGGACATGGTCCTAAGCCTACGGGGTCTATGAAGATCATTTGTTACGGTCGCCAGTGGTTCCGCCACCGCACGCCTTCGAGAATTTCGTTACGGTCACCGGCGGTCCACCACCCGCCGCACTTCGGCTGAGGGCCCTCCAGGAAACGGCTTCTGACCCTTCACCGCTACCCGCCGCAACGCGAGCCCACCTTGACCGTGTTCCGTGGTCCACGCCTTATCCACGGCACGGGCCGGCAGGGCGCTCCGTAACGGCGGCGCGCCACTGACCGGTCAGAGGGCGTTTCCCTGGACAGAGGCGCGCCCGCGACGGCGGATGGCCGACCACCACAGCGCGTAAAAAACCCGAACCCCCACACCGGCCAGAGGGCGCCTCCCTGGACAGAGGCCGGTCGGCGGGGGTTATTGCTTGGACTTTTCGAGGGAGATCGCCTCTGCGGCCTCCTCGGCTGCCTTGGCGGCCACGTCGATGGAGCTCTCGCGGGTGCGGCGGATGCCCAGGATGCTGATGAACAGCGAGGCGAAGATCGTCTGGAAGCTCATGATGAGCGCCGTCGCCGACGGCACGACGAGCCGCAGCGACTCGCGCGGGTTGAGCTCGCCGAAGCTGCGCACCTGCCAGTGCACCAGCGACATCACCAGCCCGACCAGGCCGGCCAGTGCCAGCAGGCCGCCCACCACGAGCCCCTTCTCCAGGGTCACGATGTCGATGATCTTCCGGATGCGCGGCGACTCCGGCAGGAACCCCTCCTCGGCCGCGTAGACCTTGGTGAACAGCGCGAACAGGGCGGCCTGGAAGCCGATCACCATGAGCGCGGACGTGCCGACCAGCGTGTCGACGTCGAAGGCCAGCTCGCCGATCTCGACCGGGCCGAACGTCAGCGCGGTGCTCGCGACCAGGCCGATGATCATCATCAGCACGCCGGGGTAGAAGAACAGCCACTTGGGGCTGTAGAGCAGCAGGAAACGCAGGTGACGCCAGCCGTCGCGCCACGAGCGCAGGTGCGGCGGGCGGGAACGGCCGTCGGGCGAGAGCGTCGTGGGCACCTCGCGCACGTCGAAGCCGGCCAGCGTGGAGCGGACCACCATCTCCGAGGCGAACTCCATCCCGCCCGTCTGCAGCTGCAGCCGCAGGATGGACTCGCGCCGGAAGCCGCGCAGCCCGCAGTGGAAGTCGCCGATCGCCGACGGGAAGAACAGCCTGCCGATGAACGACAACACCGGGTTTCCTAGATAGCGGTGGAGCGGAGGCATGGCCCCCGGGGCTATGCCGCCCTTGAAGCGGTTGCCCATCACCAGGTCGGCGCCGTCGCGCAACTGCTCGACGAACGGCAGCAGTGAGGTGAAGTCGTAGGAGTCGTCAGCGTCGCCCATGATCACGAACTTGCCGCGCGCCGCCCGGATCCCGCCCATGAGGGCGTTGCCGTAGCCCTTTTCATCGACGTGGACAACGCGGGCACCGGCATCACGGGCCAGCTGCTGCGAGCCGTCCGTGCTGCCGTTGTCGGCGATCAGGACCTCGCCCTCGATGCCGTGCTCCTCCATGCACGCCAGTGCTTTGCGCACACAGACTTCCACGGTCTCCGCCTCGTTGAGGCAGGGCATGACCACCGTCAGTTCCACGTGTCTACCCTTCAGTTAAGGCTGTTCCAGTCAACCATCATGCCCTGTGCCCGAGTGTGGTCGGGTCAAGACCCGAAAACGACTGGCATTCTTTACAGCATGGTGAGCGTCGCGGAGATTACCCCTGTGGACCACTCCGCTCCTGGCCCGGCAGCCCGTGCGCTGTCCATGTTGCGCCGGCATCGGGTGTTCGCCGCGGCCTTCGGCGTGGGTGCCGTGCTGCGGCTCATCACCATGCTCGGCTACGGCCCGGCCATGTGGTTCAACGACTCGTACGAGTACGTATCGGTGGCCCTGCACCCGAGGCCGCACCCGATCCGGCCCGACGGCTACGCCTTCTGGCTGATGTTGCTCAAGCCGTTCCACAGCTTCACCCTGGTGGTTCTCACGCAGCACCTGATGGGCCTGGCCACGGCCTGCATGATCTATGCGCTGCTGCGCATCAAGTTCAGGTTGCCGAAGTGGGGGGCCACGCTGGCGGCCGCGCCGGTGTTGTTCGACGCCTACCAGATCCAGCTTGAGCAGCTGGTGATGTCCGACACGATGTTCATGTTGCTCGTGGTCGGCGTCATCACGATGGTGTTGTGGAAGCGGCGGCTGACGTGGAAGGCGGGGGTCGTCATCGGCCTGCTGCTGGCGCTGACGTGGCTGACTCGCTCGATCGGCCTGCCCATCCTGGCGCTGGTGGTGCTCTATCTCCTGGTCATGCGCACGGGCTGGCGGCCCATCACGGCCGTCATCACGGCCTGCGCGATCCCGGTGCTGGCCTACATGGGCTGGTTCGCCTCCGCGTACGGCAAATTCGCCATGACCAACAGCGACGGCCTCATCCTCTACATGCGCACGGCCATCTTCGCCGACTGCAACAAAATGGACATCGACAAGTACAAAGAGGTGCAGCTGCTGCTGTTGTGCATCAACGACCCGGTCAACCAGCGCAAAGACTACGCCCAGTGGTATCTGTGGGGTCAGGGCAACGGCGACGGCACGGGCACCGGCGAGGTGCTGCACCGCTGGGGCACCAACAAGAAGTTCAGCGAGATCACCAACGAGGCGGCCAGCAAGTTCGCCACGCGGGCCATCCTTTCGCAGCCGGGCGACTATCTGCAGGTGGTGGTGCGCGACTTCTTCCGTTCGTTCCACTGGGCCCGGCCGCGTTTCCCGGACGAGTCGACGTACAACATGTACCAGTTCAAGCCCTACTACGAGATCGACGCGAACGGCCAGCCCAAGCGGCTGCCGAGGTGGTCGTCGTACCAGGGCGGCCGCACCGACACCGACGCGTTCAGCTACGAGCAGGGCCCGCCCGAGACGAGGATCGTGCACCCGTGGGCCGACATCATGAGCGGCTACCAGAAGGTGTTCTACCTGCGTGGCATCGTGCTCGGCGGGATCCTGCTGATCGGCCTGTACGGCGTCGTGGTGCGGTGGCGCAAGTTCGGCGGCCCGGTGGTGCTGCCGTGGCTCGGCGCGTTCGGGCTGCTGCTGGCCCCGGCCGCGACGGCGGAGTTCGACTACCGCTATGTGCTTCCGGCCGTGCCGCTGGCCTGCATCGCGGCGGCGATCACGCTGCGCAGGGGGGTCACTTCGGCGCGACGGTCACCCAGGAGCGCAGCAGCATCCTGGCCCACCACTCTGCGTGTGCGATGGTCTCGGCGGTCAGCACAGGGTAAAGCCACCAGAAGTTGACCAGGGCGATGAGCGCGAACGCGCCCACGACCGCGGTCCCGAACGCCCTGCGGGCGGGCGGGGCCGCCGCCTTCCCCAGGATCAGCCCCGCGACCAGCACGAGTGCCAGCACCATGAACGGCACCACGGGGATCATGTAGAAGAGGTACATCGTGCGGTTGTCGGCGATGGCGTAGTAGAACCACGGCAGCCAGCCGACCGCGTAGCCCGTCAGCACGGCCCCGGCCCGCCAGTCGCGGGTGTTGAAGTACCACACGACGAGGGCGATCAGCGCGAGCGCGGCCCCGTACCAGATGGCGGGGGTGCCGGCCCCGATGACGGCCTGCGAGCACTTGTCGGCCCCGCACGCCGACGGCGGCAGGTCCCCGTCGTAGTGGAAGGTGACGGGTCGCAGTAGCAAGGGCCACTGCCAGGGCTCGGACATGTACTGGTGGTAGGTGTCCAGCCCGCTGTGGAAGCCGAGCACCTGCAGCTGGTACTGCAACCACGACCGCACCGAGTCGACCACGAAGAACGCGGGCCCCGACGAGGTGGCCTGCGCCCAGTTGCGTCCCCAGCCGTCCGCGCTGACGAACCATCCGGCCCACGACGCCGTGAACGTCGCCGCGGACACGAGCGCCATCGCCCCGAACCCGCCGGGCAGGTCGTACGCCAGCGCCGCCCTGATCGACCGGCGTTCGCCCAGCGCCCGCCTGGCCCCGATGTCCCATATGAGGCTCATGACGACGAACGCGAGCAGGAAGAAGACGCCCGACCACTTGACGGCGCACGCCGCGCCCATGCAGAGGCCCGCGGCGATCCGCCAGGGTCTGAGCCCGAGCCGCGGCACCACGCCGGCGGCGGGCGAGCTCTCGTACCAGGCGACCAGCCGTTCCCGGGCCTGGTCACGGTCGGCCACCAGGCAGGCGAACCCGGCCAGCACCCAGAACATGAGGAAGATGTCGAGCAGTCCCGTGCGCGACAACACCAGGTGCAGGCCGTCGAGGGCCAGCAGCAGGCCGCCCAGGCAGCCGAGCAGCGTCGAGCGGGTCATCCGCCGCGCCACCCTGGCCATGAGCAGGATCGACAGGGTCCCGATCAGCGCGGCGGCGAACCGCCAGCCGAACGGGTTGAGCCCGAACAACCACTCGCCCGCGCCGATCATCCACTTGCCGAGCGGCGGGTGGGCCACGAACGACGCGCACTCGGACGGCTGCGCGCACTGCTTGAAGATGTCCAGGTTGCCGGCGATGAGGCGGCGGTCGGCGACGGGGTTGTCGGCGTCGCCGAGCATGGTCCGCTCGACGCCGTAGGTCAGCAGCGAGTAGGCGTCCTTGATGTAGTACGTCTCGTCGAAGACGACGGCCTTGGGCTCGCCGAGCCTGACGAACCTGAGGATGCCGCCGAAGATCGCCACCACGATCGGCCCCAGCCACCCCAGCAGGACGCCGTCCTGCATGGGAGGGATCAGTCGACGCGGTGCTGCCCCCCAATTCCTCACGAAGCGCACCTTATGGTGTCGCTGATCTCCTGTGCACCAGATCGTAAAGCTCACGCTTGGGGACGCCCGCCCCCTTGGCCACCTCGGCGACGGCGAGCTTGCGCTGCGTCCCCTCGGCTACCATCCGGTCGACCTGCGCGACGAGCGCGTCCATGTCCTGATCCTCCGCCCGCGCGACGTGGCCGGCGACCACGACCGTGATCTCGCCCTTGACTCCTGACTCCGCCCACGCGGCCAGCTCGCCGAGACCGCCCCTGCGCACCTCTTCGTACGTCTTGGTCAGCTCGCGGCAGACCGCCGCCTCGCGGCCGGGCCCGAACGCCTCCGCCATGGCCGCCAGGGAGCTCGCCAGCCGGTGCGGCGCCTCGAAGAAGACCATCGTGCGTTCCTCGCCCGCCAGCGCGGCCAGGCGGCGGGCACGCTCGCCCGGCTTGCGCGGCGGGAAACCCTCGAAGCAGAACCGGTCGCTCGGCAGCCCCGACACGGCCAGGGCCGTGGTGACGGCGCTCGGGCCCGGCAGCGCGGTGACCGTGACGCCGGCCTCGACCGCGAGCCTCGTCAGGCGGTAGCCCGGGTCGGACACGCCCGGCATGCCGGCGTCGGTGATCACGACGACCGTGCGGCCCTCCCGCAGCACCTCGACGAGTTCCTGGGCCCGGCCCGCTTCGTTCTGGTCGTAGTAGGACACCACCCGGCCGGCGATCTCCACGCCCAGCTCCGTGGCGAGCCGGCGCAACCGCCGGGTGTCCTCGGCGGCCACCACGTCGGCGCCTTCGAGCGCCTCGCGCAACCGCGGCGAGACGTCGCCCGCCCGGCCTATGGGAGCCCCTGCCAGCACCAGCCTGCCGTCACCAGTCACCTGGCCATTGTGGCAGGCTATCCCTATTAGACGGTGTTTCTGCATGGCTTTCCGCTGAGGGCCCGTACGATGGCCGAATGGCGGTGACCGACTCCTCGTACCAGGCCTTTGACGACTCGGAGGCCTGCGACGGCCAGCACGAGACCGCCCGGTCCGTACGCGATCGGGTGCTTCCTCCCATGCGCGGCAGCGTGATGTGGGGCTGGCTCGGCCCGTTGCTGGTCACCGTCTTCGGCGGCGTGCTCCGCTTCCTTGATCTCGGCCATCCCAAGGCCGTGGTGTTCGACGAGACGTACTACATGAAGGACGGCTACTCGCTCATCACCTGGGGGGTCGAGCGGGTCGCGGTCAAGGACGCCGACAAGGCGATCATCGCCGGCGACACCGGCGGCATCTGGCAGTCGTGCACGGCCGAGACCCTCGACAAGTGCGCCTCCTATGTGGTGCACCCGCCGCTGGGCAAGTGGATGATCGGCGCGGGCGAGTGGCTGTTCGGGCTCAACCCGTTCGGCTGGCGCTTCGCCGCCGCCCTGATCGGCACCCTGTCGATCCTCATCCTCGCCAGGGTGGCGCGGCGGATGACCCGCTCGACGCTGCTCGGCTGCTTCGCGGGACTGCTGCTGGCCCTCGACGGCCTGCACTTCGTGCTCTCGCGCACGGCGCTGCTCGACATCTTCCTGATGTTCTGGGTGCTGGCGGCGTTCGCGTGCCTGGTGACCGACCGAGACCAGGCCCGCGAGCGGCTGGTCGCGTGGTACGAAAGCTCGCCCCTGTCGCCGCAGGGGCCGTCGCTGGGCATCAGGTGGTGGCGCATCGCCGCCGGCGTGTGCCTGGCCTTCGCGATGTCGGTCAAGTGGTCGGGGCTGGCGTTCGCGGTGGCGTTCGCGATCATGTCGCTGATGTGGGACTTCGGGGCGCGCAGGGCCGTGGGGCTGCGCAGCCCGTACATGGGGGCGGTCAACAAGGACGTGCCGCAGGGGGCGCTGGCGTTCGTGGCGGTGCCGTTCGTGGCGTACATGGCCACCTGGGCGGGCTGGTTCGTCAACGCCACCGGCTACGGCCGCAACTGGGACCAGGCCACCTCGGCCGGGCCGATCTACTTCGTCTTCGACTCGATGCGGTCGTGGGTCCACTACCAGTGGCAGGTCTTCACCTTCCACAGCGGGCTGGAGAC
Organism: Nonomuraea sp. K271; assembly: GCF_009908215.1. Taxonomy (NCBI): domain Bacteria; kingdom Bacillati; phylum Actinomycetota; class Actinomycetes; order Streptosporangiales; family Streptosporangiaceae; genus Nonomuraea; species Nonomuraea sp. K271. Next base: position 21,779 of record NZ_JAAAHR010000061.1, read on the forward strand.
CTCACACCCCTACATGTCCGAGCCCTGGCAGTGGCCGCTGCTGCTGCGTCCCGTGGCCTTCTACTACGAGGCCAAGAAGAACGCCTGCGGCGTCAAGGACTGCTCGGAGGCGGTGCTGGGCGTGGGCACGCCGGTGATCTGGTTCGGCGCGGTGGCGGCGCTGGTGGCCCTCATCGCGTGGTATGTCTCATCCCGCGACTGGCGGGCCGGCGCCGTGCTGCTGGCCTACGGCATGGGCTGGCTGCCGTGGTTCTACTTCGCCATCGCCGGCAACCGCACCATGTTCCTCTTCTACGCCATCCCGATGGTGCCGTTCATGATGCTGGCCATCACGCTGTGCGCGGGGCTGCTGATCGGGCGCGCGGGCAAGAGGCTGCCGGGAATCGTCTACTATCGCCGTCCTCTCGCGGCAGCCGCCGTCGGTGCCTTCGCCCTGCTCGCGCTGATCAACTTCTGGTGGCTGCACCCCGTCCTGTCAGGTGAGCTGATCCCGTACACCGAGTGGAAGGCCCGCATGCTGTTCGAGAAACGGTGGATATGATCACGTTTTTGTCGGCTCCATAGTGGTCTCTTAGGGCAGTCGCAGTGGAAGACCCGATACGCACCGCATTCGGACATCGTCAGGTCCGGGGTCGATACGGCAAACTTCGAGGCATGAGTGCACCGGATGTCACCGCCCTTCTCGCCGAGTTGGAGCGCTCTCAGCCGGACCTTGCCGAAGAGGCCAGGACCGCCGTCGAATGGTTGACGGGTGGGGAGCCGCTGGAGACGGTAACCCAGCTCGACGTCTGCGAGTTTCTCTGGTACACCCTGCCGATCAAGGTGGGGCCGCTCAAACCAGGAGGCGACCACGAGCGCCTGGCCCGTTCGCTCGGGCAACTGCTGCGGCTCGGAGGGCTGGAGCGGTACGCCGACCTGTGCACATCCCCCACGACGATCAAGATTCTGCGCACGTACGAGCGCGAGGGCGAGGACTCCGGCGCCAGCGCCTACCAGCAGGCGCTCGAGGCCACAGGCGTGCTCCCGCCCGACGTGCCGGAACTCCAGTGGAGCATGATCATGGGCCCTGAGGAGCTGGGCGCCCACCTGGCTTGCTCCGCCGCGCTCGAGCTGGCCATCGTCGCCCGCGCCAACGTCGACCGCACCGCGCTGACCCGCCGCTGGCTCACCGAGCCACGGGCCGAGCTGGGCGGCGACAGCTGGCTCAACCGGGTGCACGGCGAGCGGCTCAACCGCTGGGTGCTGGGCCGCGGCCCGGCCAGGCGGGAGCTGGCCCAGCCGTTCGAGGTGCGCCTGCACGCGCCCGTGACCCCGCAGCCCCTGCCCGCCCTGCACCGGCTGCTCTCCCTGGCCGCCGCCTCGGAAGGCAGCCTGCCACTGCGGCTCGCTCCGTCGCCGGAGGCGCTCAGGCTGCGCGAGCTCGCCGAGCGCGAGCTGGGGGCGATCAGCCGCGACGGCGCCAAGCTGATCATCACCGACTACGGCAAGCGGCTGCTCAAGTCCCCGAAGACGATGTGGAGGGCGGTCACCAAGCTGCTGCTGGCCAGGGGCGAGCACGAGTTCGAGGTGTCGGCCCGCGAGGCAGCGCTCATGCTGCTCGCCGACGGCATCCTGATGTCGCCCGCCGAGCTGCGCGAACGGGTGGCGGAGGTGGTCGGCGGTGAGGGCTGGCATCCCGCGACGAGCCTGGAGGACGTCTCCGCGCCCGTGACCGATCTGGTCGCCCAGCTCACGGCGCTGGAGCTGGCATACAGCGACGAGCTGGCGGTGCGGATGCGCCGCCCTGGCCAGCTGGCCGCGCTGGCGGCGCTGCGCGCGCACGCGCTGCGGCCGAGGAAATACGTCAGCTCAGGGTGAACTCCGGCCTCCGACCACGACCCCGGAGAGCCATTCGAACACGTACGGTAGCTACGATAGCCGGGGAAGCAGAGAAGGGGGGCCGTCATGGAGCTGTTCCCTGCCATGCCGCTCGCCGAGTGGACGGAGGCCAAGGAGACCTTTCACCGGTTCGCGCAGATCGTGGGCAAGATCCGGCTGGCTTCGAGCAACCGGCGCAACCACTGGTGGCAGGTGCCCTTCCACCCGACCGGGAGAGGGCTCACCACCCGGCCGATGGGCGGCCTGGGCGAGCAGCCGCTGTTCTGCGTCGACTTCGACCTCGTACGCCACCGCCTGGTGATCGACGTGCTCGACGGGCGCACCGCCGAGTTCAGCCTGATCGGGCGGTCGGTGGCGTCGTTCCACGACCGGCTGTTCGAGACCCTGGCCGGGCTGGGCATCCGGCCCGAGATCTGGGCTGTGCCGTTCGACATGGGCGACGACACGCCGTTCCCCGAGGACACCCTGCACGCCCGCTACGACCCGGTGCTGATCAACCGTTACTGGCGGGTCCTGTCGCAGGTGGTGCAGCTCCTCGACCGTTTCGCCGCCGGCTTCGCCGGGAAGACGAGCCCGGTGCACCACTTCTGGCACACGTTCGACATCGCCGTCACCCGGTTCACGGGGCGCGTGGTCAGGGTCTCGCCCGACACCGACCCGGTGACCCGCGAGGCCTACAGCTGGGAGGTCATCAGCTCGGGCTTCTGGTTCGGCGACAAAGAACGGCCGTGGCCGGCGTTCTACTCCTACACCGCGCCCGAGCCCGAAGGGCTGGAACGCGAGCCGCTGCGGCCCGCGCAGGCCGAGTGGCTGCCCGCCAGGGGCAGCCACCTGGCCGTGCTCCGCTACGACGACGTGCGGGGCATGGAAGAGCCGGTGGCGGCGGTGCTGGAGTTCCTCGACAGCGCCTACCTGGCGGGCGCCAAGCTGACCCGGCTCGACACCGACGCCCTGGCCTCGCCGGGCGGCGTCACCGATCCCTACTACGGCAAGGCCTGAGAAGCGTGGAACGCCCACCCTCCGAGGAGGGCGGGCGTTCCACGAGTGCGTACCGGTGTGCAGGTCGCCTCTCGGCGAAAGGCACAACGCGGCTCCAGCCGAACGGTATTCCGCGAAGGCGATAGGTGAGGCCCGGGGACACTGATCACACCGGCCACGCGATGTATAACCCCGCCAGGCAGCCGGACATTCCCCGGCACCCTGATTTTCCGAGCGGCTCGGCAACGGGCAGCGACCCACCGGGCCGGGCCCGTCAGGCGGGCGGGCCGGGCTTGAGCCGGGCGGCCCTGGCCCGCAGGTAACGCTCCTGAGGGCGGCTCATCGCGCGACCGGCGGCCTCGTCGTACGCCTCGATGGCCGCCACGTCGTCGCCGGACATCTCCAGCAGGTGCGCCCGGACCGCGTACAGCCGGTGGTCCCCGGCGAGAAGGTCGTCGTGCCGGAGGCGTTCGAGCAGGTCGAGGCCCGCCTGAGGGCCGCGGGCCATGGCCACGGCGACGGCGTGGTTGAGCGCCACCATGGGGTTGCCGGACAGCTCCAGCAGGCGCTCGTACAGTGCCACGATCTGCGGCCAGTCAGTCTCCTCCGCGGTGGGCGCCTCGTCGTGAAGGGCCGCGATCGCCGCTTGGAGCTGGTAAGGGCCGGGCGTGCGGCGGGAGAGCGCGGCGGTGACGAGGGCGATGCCCTCCTCGATGGCGGCCGCGTCCCACAGGCCGCGGTCCTGCTCGGCCATCGGTATGAGGGCGCCGTCGGGGCTCGTACGCGCCGGTCGCCGGGCATCGGTGAGCAGCATGAGCGCGAGCAGCCCGGCCACCTCGGGGTCGTCGGTCAGCTGGTGGTGGACCACGCGGGCGAGCCTGATCGCCTCCGCCGCCAGCTCCGCGCGCTGCAGGTGGGGCCCCGAGGAGCTGGAGTAACCCTCGTTGAAGATCAGGTAGAGCACGTGCAGCACCGCGCCGAGGCGTACGGACCGCTCGTCCTCCCCGGGCAGCCGGAACGGCAGCCCGCTCCGCTTGATCTGTTCCTTCGCCCTCGTGATGCGGCGCGTCATGGTGCCCTCCGACACCATGAAGGCGCGGGCGATCTCACGCGTGGTGAGGCCGCCCACCGCGCGGAGCGTGAGCGCGATCTGCGAGGCCGGAGCGAGCGACGGGTGGCAGCACATGAAGAGCAGGACCAGCGTGTCGTCCGCCGCCGGGGCGACCTGGTCGGCGGCGGGCGACAGCCGCTCCTCCGGCAGCGTCCATGTCTCCTCCCGGCGCCGGCGTGCCTGCTCGCTGCGGAGCAGGTCGGTCAGCCGCCGCGACGCCACGGTGATCAGCCAGGCCCGCGGGTTGTCCGGCACGCCCTCGCCCGGCCACTGCAGGGCGGCGGCGAGCAGCGCCTCCTGCACGGCGTCCTCGGCGGTGGCGAAGTGCCCGTACCGACGGACGAGCGCGCCGAGGACCTGCGGCGCCAGCTCGCGCAGCAGGTCCTCGGTCGCAGGATCGCCCGTCACTCAGAAACCCATGTCGGCCGCGGAGTCGATGACGGGCCTGACATCGGCGTAGGCGTCGTCGTAGGCGCCGCCGGGGTAGGGGCACTGCCCCAGCCGGGCGGCGATCTCGGTGGCCCGGTCGAAACTCTCGCACTCGACGATCCAGTAGCCCGCGAGCACCTCCTGGGTCTCCGCGTACGGTCCGTCGGTGACGACCGGACGGCCGTCCTTCGAGTGCAGCCTCCTGGTGTGCACGGGCGCCGCCAGCCCCCGGGTCTCGACGAGCTCCCCCGACTCCTCCAGCTCCTTGTTGAACTCGGTCATGAACGTGACCATCGCCTCCACGGCCTCCGAGGTCCAGGCGGCCTCGTCGCCGGAGTCCTTGCCCGACAGCACGTCGTAGTCACGCTGCGAGCCGTACGACAAGATCATGTACTTCATCGTGGTGGGTCCTTTCTCCGTTGCCTCTCGCCGGGGACGTCGGAGCGGAGGCCGCGCACCGGACACCTTCCGGAGAAGATTCACACGAGCGCGCCGCCGCCGTCCACGCTCATGCCCCTCTGAGGCACCATCGAAGGCGTGCCATACGCAACCATCGGCGGCGTCAAGCTGTCCTACCAGGTCCGCGGCGCCGGACCGCCTCTCGTGCTGCTGCAGGGCCAGGCCAACGACCACCGCTGGTGGGACCCGGTACGAGCCGACTTCGCGGCCGCGTACACCACGGTCACTTTCGACTACCGGGGCACCGGCCACAGCGACAAACCCGACGAGCCGTACACGACCCGCGGGTTCGCCCTCGACGTGCTGGCCGTGCTGGACGAGCTGGGCGTACGGCGGGCGCACGTCTACGGCACGTCGATGGGCGGGCGGGTGGCCCAGTGGCTGGCGGCCGGCCATCCCGAGCGGGTCGGGGCGCTGGTGCTGGGATGCAGTTCGCCGGGCGGCGCCCACGGGTTCGAACGGGGCAACGACGTCCGCAGGTCACTGGCCCAGCCGGACCGGGCGGCGGCCGGGCGGGCGCTGCTGGAGCTCATGTACACACCCGCCTGGCTGGCCACGCATCCCGGCCCGCACCGCACCGTCGGCGACCCGGACATGCCGGCGTACGCGCGGCGCCGCCACCTGGCCGCGAGCGCCGGGCACGACAGCTGGGACGCGCTGCCCGCCATCACCGCCCCCACCCTCGTCGTGCACGGCACCGACGACGTGCTCAACCCGGCGGCCAACGCGCCGCTGCTGGCCGGACGCATCCCGAACGCGCGGCTGCGGATGGTGGAGGGGCGCGGCACGCGTACTTCGAGGAGTTCCGTAAGGTGGCGAGCCCGCTGGTGCTGGAGTTCCTGGCCGGCTCGGCCTGAGTGCGGCCATGATGCGTGGTCGGTGAGCAGGTGCTCGGCGGGCCCAGTCATCGGCGAGGACCAGCGCGTGATGGGTGTCGGGGGTGGCGAGCTGGGCCACCCACGTGGCAGTCCAGTCCTCGATGGGATCAAGGCTCGCCGGTCGGGGAGTCCCCGCTCTGCCGGGCAGGCAGGGCATGGCCGGCGGCCCGGGTGAGGCGGGCGGACAGGGCTCGCAGTTGTGCGGTCAGTTCGGCCGGTTCGTGTACCTCGAACTCGCAGCCCAGCGCGAGCAGTCGGAAGGCGAGCCAGTCCAGGGTGTCGGCGTGCATGCGCAGCCGGCAGGTCCGCTCGTCCTCGCCGACGACCCCGCCGAGCGCCCTGACGGCCTCCGTGCCGGGGGTGTGCAGCGTGACGAGGGCCTCGTACGTGGGGGCGGTGGAGTAGAGCCGGTCCGCCACGTAGGCGGCGGCGTCGGCCGGCGGCTCGCGCGGCGTGATCCTGGCCCCTGTCCGTAGCAGATCGGCGATGCGGTCGATGCGGAAGATCCGCCAGTCGTCGCGGTCGCGATCGTGCCCGAGCAGGTACCACCGCCGGCCGGCCGCGACCAGCCGGTGTGGGTCGACCACCCGCCCACCGGTTCTGCCGTCGTTGGTCCGGTACGCGAAGCGCACGCGTTCCTCGCCCGTCACGGCCATCGACAGGGCGGCGAGCAGTTCCGGGTCGACCTCGGGAGCGCCGGGCACGGGGAGCGGCACGGTGGCGGCCCCCAGTGCGCCGACGCGGTGACGCAGGCGGGCGGGCAGCACCTGTTCGAGCTTCGCCAGGGCGCGTACCGACGCCTCCTCGATGCCCTGCACCGGGTGCCGGGCGGCGGTGGACAGGCCGACGGTGATGGCCACCGCCTCCTCGTCGTCCAGCAGTAGCGGCGGCATGGCCGTGCCCGCGACCAGCCGGTATCCGCCGTCGGCGCCCATGTTGGCCTCGACCGGGTAGCCGAGGGCGCGCAGGCGTTCGACGTCGCGGCGGACCGTGCGGCGGCTGACGCCGAGCCGATCGGCCAGTTCGCCGCCCGGCCACTCGCGCGGGGTCTGGAGCAGGGACAGCAGGGCCAGGAGGCGGGATTCGCTCATGACTTCCAGCTTGCCTGACATGTAGGACAGGTCCTGACCTACTGGGCGTTTAGCGTGGTGGACACCTACCCGCAAACCAGGAGGAACCATGACCGTCAGCACGACCCCCGAGGGCTACACCAGCGTCACGCCGTGGATGATCGGCCACGACACGGCCGGGCTCATCGACTGGCTGAAGGCCGCCTTCGACGCCGTCGAGCTCGGCCGCATGACCGATGCCGAAGGGCGCATCGGGCACGCGGAGGTACGCATCGGCGACGCGGTGGTGATGATGTTCGACGCCAAGCCCGACTGGCCGGACACGCCCGCCTTCCTGCGCCTGTACGTTCCCGACGCCGACGCCGTGCACCGCCGGGCCGTCGAGGCGGGTGGGACGTCGGTCACCGAGGTCACCCATCTGTTCTTCGGCGACCGGGTGGGGCGTGTGCGTGACCCGTTCGGCAACCTCTACTGGATCCAGACCCACATCGAGGACGTCTCCGAGGAGGAGACGCAGCGCCGTCTGGGCGACCCGGAGTTCGTCAAGGCGATGGAGTACGTCCAGAGCGCGGACTTCTTCCCTGGCAGGAACCCCTGAGGCCGCCGATCGCCGGCAGAGGCACGAAGCGGGGAAGGATTGGACGTACCGCCGGCCTGGTTGCCAGGTTGCCGCTTATGTCCAGCCCAAGCACGGGGGTGAGGCACGGCGATGCGGTCGTCGGTGCCTGGCCGCGCCTTCCCCCGCCGGCCGTACGAACCCGCGGCTCACCCGACCGACGGGGAGGCGATGGTCACCAGGGGCACCGTCCTGATCCCCCAGATGATCCCGAGCCGCGAGTTCGCTTTCACTTTCCGGCGAACCGGTCGAGAGCCGCGAAGATCGTGTCCCTGAACGTGGGGCTGCCGGTGTGCCCGGAGTCCTCCACCACGACCAGCTCGGCGTCGGGCCAGGCGCGCGTGAGCTCGTAGGCCGTCTCCAGCGGGCCGCCCAGGTCGAGGCGGCCGTGGATCAGCACGCCGGGGATGCCGGCCAGCTTGTGGGCGTCGCGCAGGAGCGCGCCCTCCTCCAGCCAAGCGCCGTTGGAGAAGTAGTGGGAGCAGATGCGCGTCAGGGCCATCACCGCGTCGGCGGGCCGGTCGCTGTAGGCGTTCGGCTTGCCGTTGACCTCCATGGAGATCACGGCGTCCTCCCAGGTGACCCAGTCGGTGGCGGCCTTCGCCCGTACGCTCTCGTCGGGGTCGGACAGCAGCCGCGCGTACGCCGCCAGCACCGCGAACGTGTCACCGCCACGATCGGCCTCGGGCACCCCCTGCAGGAACCGCTCCCGCGCCTCGGGGAAGAACCGCCCGACTCCCCGGTAGAGCCAGTCGATCTCGTAGCGGCGGGTGGTCGTGACGCTCGGGATGACGATCTCCGACACCCGCTCGGGGTGGGTCTCGGCGTAGGCGAGGATCAGCGTCGAACCCCACGACCCTCCGTACAGCAGCCACCTGTCGATCCCGAGGTGCTCGCGCAGCAGCTCCATGTCGGCGATCAGGTGATGGGTGGTGTTGGCACTCAGGTCGGTGGCCGGGTCTGCGGCGTGGGGGCGGCTGCGCCCGCAGTTGCGCTGGTCGAACAGGACGATCCGGTAACGCTCGGGGTCGAAGGTGCGCCGCACGCCGGTCGAGCAGCCCGAGCCCGGCCCGCCGTGCACGACAAGAGCGGGTTTGCCCTCCGGGTTGCCGCAGACCTCCCAGTAGACGAGGTTGCCGTCACCGACGTCGAGCATGCCGTGGTCGTACGGCTCTATGGAGGGATTCAAGGCGGTCCTCTCAAGACGTAACAGTGCTTGGATAAATGTAACAGCACTTAGATATCTGAGGACCGGTCGTCACTGATGCTCGGCGAGCAGGACGTCGAGCCGGCGGAGGTTTGCGCCTGCGCACCGCCTCGTCCAGCCGTCGCGGTGCAGCTCCCTCCACGGCGGCGAGACGCTCATGCGGCGCCGCCGCGCCGGGCGTCCACCTCGATCTCGATCTTCATGCGCGGGTCGGCGAGGCCGCACACGAGCATGGTGGCGGCCGGGCGCACCTCGCCGAAACACTCGCGCAGGACGGGCCGGCAGGGCTCGAAGTCCGCGCGGTCGGGCAGGAGGTAGCGCACGCGTACAACGTCGCGGAAGGTGCAGCCGGCCTCGGCCAGGGCGTCCCCGATGTTGCGCAGGCACTGCGCGGCCTGCTCCACCACGTCGTCGGAGATCGTCATCGTCGCGTAGTCGTAGCCGGTCGTCCCCGACACGTGCACCCGGTCACCGTCCACGACGGCGCGGGCGTACCCGATCCGCTCCTCGAAGGTGGAACCGCTGAGGATCGTGCGTCGCTCTGTCATGGACGGAACCGTACGCGAGGCGGCGGGGGCCGGGGTCAACGGGTGATCAGCACCGTGATGTGGTTGCTCTCGGGCACCACTCCGGCCTGCCGGTGCGCCTCCTTGAGCGCGTCGGAGGCGTAGTGCTGCCGCATGGCCTGCGCGTTCTCGCACTCGAACAGCACGACCGCCTCGTCGGGCTGCTCGGCGTTGACGCTGACGAGCGCCGTGCGCATGCCGGCCGCCGACCGGACCTCGGCCAGGCTGTCGAACGCCGCGCGCCACCGGTCGTAGTCGGTGAACCGCTGACGGACGAGCAGGTACTCCATGATCGAGCTCCAATATATATCTACAGTGTTGAGTTCAACCTAGCCGGAGTGTCCGAGAAATTCAACATCGATGACTATGCTTGAACGAGTGACCACCAGGCCAGGAGGACGCCGGCCGGGCGCGACGCGGACACGGGTCGACATCCTGGCCGCCGCGCAACGGAGCTTCGCCGAACACGGCTACGTCCTCACCACGATCAGGGGCGTCGCCCGCGCCGCGGGCGTCGATCCGGCGCTCGTCCTTCAGTTCTTCGGCAGCAAGGACGGCCTCTTCGACGCCGCGCTCCGCGACGACCCGCCCGTCCGCGCGCTCGTCACGCTCGCCGGCGAGGGCGACCCGTCCGACCTCGGCCCCCGGCTCGCCGCCCGCTACCTGGAGTTGTGGGAGGACCCGCACACAGGCCCCCGAATGCTCGCCGTGGTCAGGGCCGCCACCGCGGCTCCCAGCGCCTCGGCGATGGTGACGGCGTTCATGACGGACGAGGTGATGTTGCCGCTGGCACGCGCCATCGGCGCCGACCAGGCCGAGCTGCGGGCCGCCCTGACCGGCGCCTACCTGTTCGGGGTCGCGAGCGCGCGTTACGTGCTCGGCGTCGCCCCGCTGGCCGCCCTGGACAGGGAGGCGGCGGTCACGTACGTGGCCCCTGTCGTGCAGCACCACCTCACCGGGGACCTCACGCCTCCCTGAGCCGCTGTCACGAGTACGTCAGTTCTCCCCCGCCCCAGGTCACAGATCTTGTATCCCCCAGGCGGACGCGTACCGTGCCGATGCTGCTACAGAATGTGACCGAGCCGCCGGGCAGCAGCCCGCGGCAGCACCGACACGAGGAGAACCGCATGAAGACCACCCGCACGCGGATCGCCACTCTCACCACCGCCATCGGCCTCGTCCTGGTCGCGGGCGCCGGCCCGGCCGCGGCGGCGCCCGGATCGTCCCGGGCGGGTGACATCTGCCTGTGGAGCGGCAGGAACTACACGGGCGCGTCCTGGTGCTGGAACCCGGGCAACGGCTACGTCGACGTGCCGCCGGCCCTGCACGACAACGTCGGGTCGTTCCAGGCCCACGCCTCCGGCTGCTTCATCAACTGGATCCAGGTGCCCACCAGGAAGGAGACGCGCGTCGTCAGGAACGGCGACTACCGCAGGGTCTACGACAACGACTTCGGCGGCCGCATCGACGCGGTGGCGCCCCGCTGCTGACCCGGCCGCCCGCCGGGGTCAAGGACGCAGGACACGGCCTCTGCGCTCGCCCGTGAACTCCCCCGACTCCACCACGACGTGCCCCTCCAGCAGGACGTGGACGATGCCGGACGGGCGGGCGGAGGGGGCGGTGTAGGTGCCGGAGTGGCCGACGGCGCCGGGGTCGAAGACGCAGATGTCGGCCCAGGCGCCGGGGCCGAGCCAGCCCCGCCCGCGCAGGGCGAACTGGTCGGCCGTGGCCGAGGTCATCTTGCGCACCGCCTCCTCCAAGGAGACGACCCCGCGCTCGCGCACGTACGTACCGAGGAAACGGGGGAAGCAGCCCCATGTGCGGGGGTGTTCCAGGCCGACGGGCGCCCCGTTGTCGGAGCCGACGCCGACGAGCGGATCGGCCATGATCTCGGTCATGTCGTCCTCGGCCATCATGGAGACCACCATCGTGGCGGCGGGGTCGGCGGCGATCAGCGCGCACGCGACCTCCCACGGGTCCTCCTCCGTGACCGCCACCAGGGCGCGCGCCCCCGGGTCGGCGGTGACGTCGGCCAGCGTACGGCCCGCGAACGACGGCTCGGCGTGCGCGGTGATCAGGACACCATCCGGGGTGCTGTCCTGCCACAGCCCCGCGCCCGTCCCGCCGGACCCGGCCACGGCGCGCAGCCGGGAACGCTCGCCCGCCTGCGTGAGCACCTCCCGCACCCGCCCGCCGGCCAGCGCCGACGGCGGCAGCAGCGCGGCGAGCATGGTGGCGCCCGCCAGGTAGGGATACTGGTCGCCCCGCGCGTCCACCCCGGCGACGCGGGCCGCGCGCAGTTTGCCGAGCAACATCCCGGCCTGGCCGTGGTTGCGGCGGCCGGCGACCTTGCAGTGCGACACCTGCAGCCGTACGCGGGCCCGCCGGGCGATCTCGACGGCCTCGTCCAGCGCGGCGGCGAGCCCGGCGCCCTCGTCGCGCATGTGGGTCGTGTACGGCACCCCGTACCCGTGCGCGACCTCGGCCAGCGTCACCAGTTCTCCGGTGCCGGCGTAGCTGCCCGGCGGGTAGATCAGCCCGCTGGACAGCCCGCACGCGCCCGCGTCGAAGGCCGCCGCGGCGAGGCCGCGCATCCGGTCGAGGTCGCCCTCGCGCAGCGTCTCGGCGAACCCGGCCACGGCCGCGCGCAGGGTCGAGTGGCCGACGAGCGTGGCCACGTGGTTGGTCGGCCCGGCCGCCGCGACAGCCTCCAGATATCCGGCGAACGTCCAGTCGGGCACGTTCTCGCCCGTCAGCTCCTCCAGCGCGGAGGCGCCGGGCGCGTAGGAGAAGCCGCAGTTGCCGTTGATCTCGGTGGTGACGCCCTGGAGCAGTTTGAACGGCTGCGGCTCCGCCATCAGGGGCACCAGGTCGGAGTGCGCGTGCGCATCCACGAACCCGGGCGCCACGGCCAGCCCCGCGACGTCGATCTCCCGCCGCGCGCGGGTCCGCCGGTCCACGGCGACGACCCGCCCATCCGCAACGGCGACATCACCCACATAAGCCGGAGATCCGAGACCGTCGTACACCGTTCCGCCACGAAGGATGAGATCGACCATGAAGCCACCCAACACTCCACAGATCAGCAAATCTTGTCTTCAGCCACTGAATAAGCCGACTCGGGTTGGTGCGATACGACGAAGGGCCCTTTCCGTCCGTACGCTCAGCGCCCCGTCGGGGTGATGCCGGCGATCTTCGCGGCCAGTTCGGCCAGGTGCGCCAGCCACCGGTCGTCGGCCGCGTCCGGCACGACCACGATGACGTGGTCGATGCCCAGCCCGGCGAGCTCACCGCAGCGCTGGATACTTTCCTCGACGCTCTGGCCGTCGGGAATGCGCATGTGGAGGGTCTTCTCGATGTTCTCGTAGGGCCGTCCCAGTCGCTCGCAGTGGGTCCGCAGCACGCCCAGCTTGTGCCGTACGTCGGCGCCGTACATAAGGTTGCACATGTCGGCGTACTCGGCGACGAGCCTGAGGGTCTTCTTCTCCCCGCTGCCGCCGATGAGGACAGGCGGGTTCGCCTGGGGCGCGTTGAGCGTGCGTCCCAGCCGGTAGTGGCGGCCCTCGTACGGCTCGTCCGTGTCGCTGCCCATCTGCCGGACGATCCGGAGCGTCTCCTCCAGCCGCTCGAACCGCTCCGCGCGCGGCGGGAACGGCAGGCCGAGCCCGCGTGACTCGGGCTCGTACCAGCCGGCGCCGATGCCGAGCACCGCCCGCCCGCCGGACAGCGCGTCGAGGGTGCTGACCTGCTTCACCAGCAGGCCGGGCTCGCGGTGGACGGGGCAGGTCACGAGTGCGCCGAGGCTCACCCGGTCGGTGAGGGCGGCGGCGTAGGACAGCGCGCCGTACGCCTCCAGCATCGGGTCCTCCACCGCCCCGAAGTTGGGGATCTGGAAGAGGTGGTCCATCACCCAGAAGCTGCGCAACCCGGCGTGGTCGGCGCCCCGGGCCGCGGCGGCGAACCTGGAGGCGATGGCGGCGTCGCCGCCGGGCCAGGTGAAACGAGGGCAGGTCAGGCCGAGGTCCATGAATCACTCCTTGATCGGGGCATGAAAAAACCCTCTCGCCTGGATGCGGTCCGAGGCAGAGAGGGCTCCGTGGAGGTCAATTATCTCACACCATTCCCAGCAGGATAGGAGCGGCGTTCACCGCGCCGTGGACGACCAGGAGGGGCCACATCAGGCGGTACCGGCTCCACAGGTAACCGAGGAACAACCCCTGCACCCCTTGGTTGACGAACGCGGAGGCCAGGTCGCGGGGAAGGTCGCCCGTGCCCTGGATGCCGATGTGCCAGGACGCCCAGAGCAGCGAGGACAGGACGATGGCGGGCCAGGGGCCGAGCAGGTGTTCCCATCGGGTCTGCAGCCAACGCCGGTAGAAGAACTCTTCGAGCAGGGCGTTGACGACGAACACCACAACCACGGTGACCACCAGGGTGAGGGTGTCGACGGTCGCCGCGAAGTCGCTGGTCGGCGGGGCCAGCGGGCCCGCGTAGGAGAGGACGAGCCAGGCGGCCACCGGCGCCGCGGGGCCGTAGCGGCGCCAGGCCGTCAACGGCTCGCGTACGAGGGTGACGGGGTCCCGCCTTGACCACCAGAAGAGCGCCGCGGGCACGGCCGCCAACAGTGCGAGCTTGAGCACCGTGTGCGCGGGTTCGCCGCCGCCCGACCACCGCAACGCCACGGCGAAGACCAGCGCCGCCATCAGCAGCACGACCGCCTGAACCCGGACGCCACGCCCTCCCGTCACCCCACCCGGGGGCTCCTTCCTGGGCGGCACCAGCCGTACGAGAGCCAGCCCGGCCAGCACCGGGATCCAGCGGTGCCACATGGGCACGGTGTCGACGTGGTCGGCGGAATAGCGGATGTCGGCGGCTCCGGTCAGCACCAGCCACAGCGCCGATCCGGCGATCAGGGCCAGGCCACCGCCCAGGACGGCATAGTTGATGTTATTTCGCACGCTTGTACTGTATAGGAAACCGTACGACTGTGCTGTAATGGGAGCATGCCGAAGATCGTTGACCACGAGCAGCGGCGCGAGGAGATCGTCCGCGTCGTGTGGCAGGTCGTCAGCAGCGAGGGCATCGAAGGGGCCACCGTACGCAAGGTCGCCGAGGCGGCGGGCATCTCGGTCGGCGGCCTGCGCCACTACTTCGACTCCCAGCGCGGCCTGCTGCTCTTCGCGGCGGAGGCGGTCGCCAGAAGCGTCACCCGGCGCATCACCGCGCGCTACCACGCGGACATGCCCGGCGAGCGCCGCGCCCGGCTCATGCTCGAAGAGCTGCTCCCCCTCGACGACGAGCGGCGGGTGGAGGTCGACGTCTGGCTGGCCTGTCTGCTGCGCTCCCACGTGGACGAGTCGCTGGCGCGGCTGCGCCACACGGGCTGGGTCGGCGAGCGCCACATCTGCCGCCTCGCGATCGCCTCCTGCCACGGCCTGCCGCTGCCCGACCGGCCTGGCCAGGAGCTCGCACGGGCAGATCTGGAGAGACAGGCCGGGCGGCTCCACGTGTTCATCGACGGCCTGACCCTGCACGCGGCGACATACCCGGACAGGTTCACGCCGCAGTCTGTACGCAGGATGCTCCACGACGAGCTGCGCCTGCTGACCGGGACGCCGACGCCGGCGTGACCACGTCTCCGCAGGCAGAGGGGCCCGGCTCCCTCGACCGGGAACCGGGCCTGCCGGATGCGCGAGCCGGGACGGGTCAGCCCAGCGAACGGACCTGCCCATCGGGGCCCAGCACCGCCACCGCCTGGTCGCCGTACTGCACGATGACCCTGCCCTGGCTGCCCTGCCGCCGCACCTGCGTGGTGACGGGAGCGCCGTCGTTCAGGCGCAAACAGATCTGGTCGCGCGTGAAGGACGTGCGGTTGCGTGAGCACCTCAGCTCGAGGTGAGGCGTGCCCGCCTGCGGGTTGAAGGGGTTGTACATCGCCGGGGCCGACGTGATCCAGCCGCAGTAGCCGCCGCCTTGCAGGGCGACCACCTGGTTGCGCGCGCTCACGCTCGCCGACCCGGCGGGGGCGTTGCCGCCCGTGACGAAGGTGTCGCTCACGCGGAACGGCGTGTCACGCAGATCGATGTTCCCCCGGCCGTCGGCCCTGCCGGTGCACGCCATCGCGGCGCCGTACGGCATGCTCGTCACGGTCGTCGAGGCGTGCCGCAGCGAACCGGTGGACGACGCGAAGGTCAGATCGCCGATGTCCACGGTCATGGTGCGGGGGTCGACGCGCAGCCGGGTGAAGGTCGTCCTGACGTTCGTGCCAGGCGAGGCTCCGCCGGCGGTGTACTGCGAGAAATTGACGTCCTGGCCCGTCCTGGCGAGCGTGATGAATTCGGCAGGCGTGGTGGCCATGTTATGGCAGTACGCCGTGAACACGTTTCCGTTGTTGATGAGCAGATACGTGCCGTCCCTGGCGAGCGGAATCGTCCGCCGGACGTCCTGGCATGTGCTGAAGACGGGCAGGGCCGCGGCGTGCGCCGGCACCTGGGCCGCCACCGGCAGGGCGGCGGCCATTACCGCCATAAATGCCGATATTCGGACGTGCTGTCGAGCCATGAGTTTTCCCCTCCAGCTGCGAACGGGACCGTTTGCGTTGGGGAGATTAACAAACACGTCATGGCCCGGACGGCGCGGCTGGGCGCGCGTGGGACAATCAATGGTCAAAACCATTTTAGGCCCCACCGCGGTGAAAACCGGCGCTCCGCAAGAATGTGATTGCGAGCCCGGAGAGAAACTGATTTCGCGCGGCTCAAGCCCGGTGGGCGGACAACAGGACGAGCGCGGCCTGTTCGGCGGCCTCGCCCGCGCCCACCGCATCGTGATGCGCGGCCACGACGGTCGCCCCCTCGACCAGCAGGACCAGTTGGCGGCCCGGAGCGGGCGGGTCGGCGGCTCCGGCGCGGGCGGCGATGCCGGTCAGCAGCTCCAGGTGCCGCCCCAGATGGCGGGCCGTGATCGCGCGTACGGCGTCGACGTGGTGTTGCGCGGCGGCGTTGAGCATCGCGCACCCCCGGAAGACCGGGTCGTCGTACCACCCCTGGAGGGCGTCGAACACCGCGGTGAGCTGGTCGGCGGGGTCGTCGCCCGCGGCGGCCGCGGCGTCGGCCAGCCAGCCAGCCACCCGCTCGCTGCGCGCCCGCAACATGGCCTCCACCAGGCCGTCCCGCCGACCACACCTCGACGGAGGCGACGCCGGCATGGACCGCGATCCTGTACGCCGCCGCCTCCGCCGTCGCCATCACCACCGGCCGTACGCGCACGATCCCGGCACGGCGCTGACGCATCCGCTCCGCGGGGCGCTCCAACGCGCGGATCCCCATCGCGACGGTCTTCAGAGGTGCCCTGAAGCCCTCCTGCTCTTCACCGGCCGCTCAGAGGCGTCCGCGGTCAGTCGCAATAGACGTCGGTCACGCCTTCGAGCGGCCTGCCGCTGCCGACCTGCCCCGCGAAGCTGATGCACTTGCCCTTGGCGGAGACGCTCACCGGACCGGCGTACGTCGTGTAAGAGCCTCTGTCCGTCTGACTGCCCCCTCCGCTGGCGGAGATGTCCACCCTGATGTACTGCTTCGTGCCCGGCTTGTTCGTGTACGTCATCGCACAGTTCTTGCCGGTGGACGAGTTGTAGTAGACGGCGATGTAGCCGCCCGTGATCGACCAGTTGTCAAGATGAGTGCCCGAACACCCGGCTGCCGTGGCAGGGGCCGCGGTGCCGACCATGAGCCCCGCTCCCAGCAGCAAGGAGCCACCAAGGCCGAGCACCATTCGCCACATACCTTGCTTCACTTATCCTCCTTAACATGACTTCCGAAGGGACTATACCGACATAAACCGATCCGCCATCGTCCCCACACACGGCGTGCCCCCGCCTACGTCGTGGCGGCCCGGAGGCCGAGGGCGACGAGCACCACCGCCGTCACCTTCCCGACCGCGCGCTTGAACCGGGTCTTGTGCAGGATGTGCGCCCCCCGGCGAACGAGGGCCGTCCAGGTCAGCAGCCACACCGCCACCAGCAGTGCCTGGGCGGTGGCCAGGGTGAGGATCTGCCCGCCGAGATGACGGCCGGCCACGAGGAACTGCGGGACCAGGGTCAGGTAGATCGAGGCCGCCTTGGGGTTGAGCACGTTCGCGAGCAGGGCCTGGGTGAAGACGGAGCCGCCCCGTACCCGCCGATCCGCCGGCGGGGAAGGCGGGGGCAGGGTCGTGGAGCGCCAGGTCCACACGCCCAGGCCGACCAGGTAGGCGGCGCCGAGGAGCTTGACGGCGGTGAAGGCCTGGCTGGAGTGCATGACCAGCGCCGACAGACCGGCGGCGGCCAGCGTCGCGTGGGCGTACAGGCCGGCGACCGTACCGAGGACAACGGGGAGGGCCTGGCGGCGGCCGCCGGCAGTGACGTGCCGGATCAGCAAGGTCAGGCTCGCGCCCGGGGTGGCGATGACGGGCAGGATCGCGAGGAGGAACCCGGCGACCGCGTACGGGTGGATCACGCCTCCGGCACGACCCGGTAATGGGTGGTCAGGCGCCGGTCGTCGTCCAGGACGTGAAAGGCCAGGGCGGGCGGTTGCTCAAGGTCGGCGGGCTGGTCGCCCTCCCACGGCAGGCGCAGGGTCCAGGTGACGGCCGGGGCCACGATCAGCGGGCGGCCGCCGAAGGTGGAGACGGCAGCGGTGTGGGTGTGGCCGGTGAGCACGGCGACGACCTGCGGATGGGCGTCGAGCAGCTCCGCCAGGTCGCCGGTTCCCTCCAGCCGCTGGGAGTCGGGCAGCGGGTGATGGAGCGCGACGGGCGGCTGGTGGAAGGCGATCAGCGCGGGCGTGCCGGGGGCGAGCCCGTCGAGCGTGGCGTGCGTCCAGGTGAGGGTTTCGGCGTCGAGGCGGCCCTCGTCGCGGCCGGGGATGGTGGAGTCGCACATCAGGATGGCGGCGCCGCCGATGTGGTGCACCTCGTTGATCGGCCCGGAGCCGGGCGGTTGCCGCAACATCGCCTTGCGGTAGGCCGGGCGGGCGTCGTGGTTGCCCGGGCAGGTGAGCACGGGGAAGGGTGCGGCGAGAACCTGGGCGGCCTGCTCGTACTCCGCTTCCTCGCCGTGATCGGCGATGTCGCCGGTGACCAGCACGGCGTCGACCGGGCGGGGAAGGGCTCGCAGGTGGTCCATGACCCGGGTGGCGCGACGGAGCGCTCTGTCGGTGCCGTCGAGGTGCAGGTCGCTGATCTGAGCCAGCAACAACGTCATCGTGTCGTCCCATCCTCTAACGGATAAAAGTCTTTATCCGTTAGAGACGGTAGAGTACGAGGGAGCAGACAGGCAAGCGGGAGGGTTGGAGTGGAGCGCTGGCCGGCCTTGGCCCTGGCACTGGCGGGCACGATCCGCCATGACGGCGACGGCGGCGTCGCCGATGACCTGGCCACGCCGCGGAGCACGGCCCGCTGGATCCACCAGCAGGCCGAGCCGCTGACCGGGCTCGTCGACGTCGCGGGGCTCACGGTGGACGACAGGCTCACGGGCGAGATCGTCGAGCTGCGGCGGGCCGTACGAGCGCTGTTCGCGCACGCGGTCAGCCCCGCGCCGCCGAGCCGGGCCGACGCCCACCGGCTGATGCCGGTCGAGCAGGCGCTGGCCCACCTCAACGGGACGGCCGCCCGCGAGAGGATCGCCCCGCAACTGGACTGGCCCGCGGGCGCGGCACCCCGTACCGGCGTGCTGTCGGCCGAAGCCGACGCCAACGTACGGCTGATCGCGGCCCTGGCCCGTGCCGCCATCGACTTCCTGAGCGGCCCGCAACGTGAGCGACTGCGAGCCTGCAACGCGCCACGCTGCGTACGCTATTTCGTCAAGAGCCACGGGCGGCAGGAGTGGTGCAAGCCGTCATGCGGCAACCGCGCCCGTGCGGCCCGCCACTACCAGCGCCACAACGCCACGCCCGCCCCGGATGCCTGACTCCCGGTGCGCTCACGGCTGGGCGCCGTCGGTGTGGAGGATCCGGAAACGCTCGGGCGCGGCCGGATCCCGGTCGACGACCTGGATCGGCGGCCATGCCCATTGCCGGACGCCGATGCCGGGCACCCGCGAGAAGCCGATCCGTCCCCGGGTGCCTTCGACCGCGACACGCGGCCAGGACGCGGCAATGCGCGGCCGGTCCGTACCGGCAGTACGCAGCACATCGGCGAGAACGGCCACCGTGTCGTAACCCTCGAAGGCGACGAACGACGGCGCCTCGCCCAGCCGCTCGCGCAGAGCCGTCTCGACGCGCGCACCGAGTGGGTTGAGACGTTCGGGCAGGTAGCGCAGGAACGGGATCGCGGCGCCGTCGTCGCCCAGCGACCGCGCCCATCCGGCGAACTCCGGCTGCCCGGCCGGAGCGCCGATCGTGACCTCGGCCAGGCTGCACGGTGAGCGCGTCGAGAACCGCTGACGAGCAGAGGTACGGCAGGCCGAGGGCGTCGGCCCTGGCGGCGGCTTCGCGAGCGACGACGCTGTGATACTCCCCCGCCAGGGCGGCCACGCCCAGGCGGGCAAGTTCCCCGACGGCCGCCGCGGCCTGCCGCGGATCAGCGGCGGTGTCGCGGACCACCAGCTCGAGTGGTCTTCCGACGATCCGCCCTCGTCATTGACCTCGCGGACGGCCAGTTCGAGTCCGGCGAGCAGGTGCCGGCCCGCCTCGACCCACCCGGGCCGGCTCAACGGAACGAGCGCGCCGATCCGGACCGGGTCGGTCGGCGCCGCTTCGGGTGACGATGATGGTGTACGCACGCGTTGGCCTCTCCTTGGACTGCCGGGTCAGAGGGTCGAGGTGAGCCCCTCCGCGATCCTTTTCAGCTCGGCGCCGACGGCCTCGGCGCCGGAGAACTCCTTGACGTACACGGGACTGAACATGATCTCCGCGCGCTGCCGGTCACCCATCCTGAGGAAGAGTGTGGGGGTGCCCTTCATGCCGTCCTCACCCACGTTCTGGATGACCAGATAGCCGGTGCGGTCGCCGACAGTGATCTCCTCACCGTCGCCCTCGTCGCGATGTGCCTGGATCCGGTCCTCGATCTCCTGCACGGCCGCGTCCTCGTGCATATAGATCTGCACGCAGTAGGAGCCGTTCTTGTCGCCGTCGAGGTTGTACGAGGTCGTGTAACGGTCGCCGAAGTCCAGTGACCTGTTCGACCATCTCAGCCCCTCGGGCAGATAGCCCACCTTGACATGCCCGAACTCCTTCCCGTCGCCCAGGTCTCCGAGGTCCGGCGTCGGAGAGGGGACCGGCGGGGTGTCGTCGATGGCGGGCGGCTCCGGCGTCGCGGAGGTCGTGGGCTCCGGCACCGCGGAGATCGCGGGCTCCGGCCCGGTCGTGGCCACCGAGCCGACGGTCACGTACCCGATGGGCGCGGCGGCGATGACGGCGACCGACGCGGCCAGCGCCGCCGCCCTGACTCTCTTCCGCTTACCGTGGGAGAAGCGCATGACCCGCTCAGCCAGGTCGGGCGCGGCCTGCAGCCTCCCGGTCTCGTCCGCCATGAGCTGACGGATCTCCTCCTCAAGCGTGGGCATTCCTGATCGCTCCTTCCACTGGTTCCCGGCCGAGCGCCGCGCGGAGCTTGGCCATGGCCTTCGACGCCTGGCTCTTGACGGTGCCGACCGAGCACCCGAGGAGTTCAGCGGTCTGCGTCTCGCTGAGGTCCTCCCAGTACCGCAGGACGACCACCGCGCGCTGCCGGGGCGGCAGGGCGCGCAGCGCCTCCATGAGCACATGGCGCAGGTCGACGTCGGCCGAGCGGGCCGATCTCTCCGGCGGGCTGTGCGTCGGGATGATGGTGAGGATCGCCCGGCGACGGGCGCGGCTGATGGCGGTGTTGATGATGACGCGGCGCACGTAGGGCTCGGGGCTGTCATGGAGCACCCGGTCCCACTTCCTGTACGTACGTTCCAGGGCTGTCTGCAGCAGGTCTTCGGCCTCTGTCTCGTCACCGCAGGCGAGATAGGCGACCCGCAGCAGGCTCGTGGCACGCGCGGCCACGAAAGCGCCGAAGTCATGCTCCACTCCGCTCACGGCTGTCTGTCCAATGTCACGCCTCCTAATACGCCCCGGCCGTCCGAAGCGTTGCCCACCGGCGAGGAAAGGTCCACGGGCAACCATTCGGGTGCCCCAGGCGTATTGCTGGTCGTCACATCGAATCCACGGAGGAACCCTATGAAGTTCGCGACCGCACCGATCAGGCGGCTGAGTTCCCTGGGCATCGGCCTGGCCGTGGGCGCCACCGCCCTCATGGGCGCGCCGGCGGCGGCCGCGGCGGCTCCGCCCGAGGGTGCCTACTGGCATTCCCGGGCGCTGATGACGACCACCCACCCTTGGCGGTTCGGCTCCAAGACGGACCCCTACTCGCTGGTCCAGCGGCGGATCTCGGAAAACTGGCGCGCGCCTGACGGCCGGGCGTGGTTCGGGTTCCGCGAGCTCGGGACGCTGCCGAAGAGCGCGGCGGCCAAGAAGGCGTGGCGGCGTGACGGCTCCCCCTCCAAGTGGAGCGAGTCGATCGACGGCAAGACCGTGAAGTTGTCCATCGAACCGGCCAAGGGCAGGGTGGCCCCCGTACGGGATGAGAACTCGTTCCGGCTCGCGGGGCAGCGGCTGACGTACGACGAGGTCCAGCGCCTGCCCGCCGACCCGAACATCCTGAAGGACTGGCTCGGGAGGGCGGGCAAGATCAGCCGCGTGCAGGAGGGCGCCCTCGACGGCTGGGTCCGGAGCTCCCTGCCGGAGATCCTGCACTCCATACCCGCTCCGAAGGAGGTCCGCGCCGCCGCCTACCAGGCGCTGCTGACGATGCCGGGCGTCCGCGCCGGCGGCAACGTGAAGGACACCCTGGGCAGGTCCGGCGCCGCAGTCCTGATCGACCGGACGCACAAGGGAAAGAGCGGTACGAGCTCGGTCAAGATCAGGCTGATCGTCGACAGCAACACGATGGTGCTGCTGTCACGTGACCAGACGGTCACGGACAACGGCAAGGTACTCGGGGGGAAAACGCACAACGAGACGCTGGTCGAGGTCGGCTGGACCAACTCCAAGCCAGCCGTCCCAGCCCTGCCCTGAGAGCGAGCGCGCACGAAACGAGGTAGAGCTGGCCGGCTGACAGGCCACCGCTGTTTCTTTGGGTGGCCTGTCAGCCGGCCAGGGGTGCTCATTCCTCGGGGCAGAGCACGGCTTCGGCCGCCTCGCGGATGGCCGGGTTGGCTCCGTCTAGTCAGGTCGACGTTTCCCCCGGTTTCCCGCAACCGGCTCGCCGGCGGCTCGCGTGTCGCGGCGGCGCTCGCAGCCGCTGCCGCGCCGAACGCGAAGGAGGAGACACCAGGACCCGCACGTGCCGAACCACTGGCGTCCGGATCCCGCCGGTGTCACTTCCCGTCCGAACGCACATTGAGAAATTGCGCGTACTCGTCGACGTTCAGGTGTTGCCCTTTGAGCTGAGAAGTGATCTCGGCGTCGAGGATGTCCTGAGCGAGCAGGCCGTCCCCCCGCTCCTTCGCGTGCTGCCTGATGTGCGCCTCGGTGGCGGGGTCCACGTGGTCCTGCCAGTCGGGTGCGTACGTCGCGCCGCCGTGCGGGCCGAGCGGGAGCACGATGCCCGGCGGGCCCGGCCGATAGACGGTCAGTGCGCCGTTGCCCTCGACAAGGGCGCGGATGTTGGCCGCGATCACCGCCGCGTGGCCTATCGCCGTTCCGGCCTGTTTGGGCTCCTGGATCGCGGTGATGTCGCCGAGCGCGAACACCCGTTGCAGGCCGGGCAGGCGCAGATCGTCGGTCACCGCGAGCCGGCCTCCGGACTGCCGCGCCGTGGCCAGGTCGCCGGTCAGGTAGCCGGTGTCCGGGCCGGAGCCGAAGCAGCGGAACCAGATGTCGGCGGTGAGCTGTTCGCCGGAATGCAGGGTCGCGGCGAACGTCCCGGCCTCACCGGGTTCGGATGGAGGCTGCTCGCGCAGGTGCGCGCCGAGAATGACCCGGATGCCCATCGCGTCGAGTTGACGGCGCAGTTCGGCTCTGAACTCATCGGAGTAGCCGCCGGAGACGATCTCGTGTCCCCGATCGACGATGGTGACCGACTTGTCCGGCCAGGCCGTCTTGATCTCCCCGGCCAGTTCGAGCCCGACCGGACCGGCGCCCAGCAGCAGGACGCTGTCGGCCTGGGCGAGAGCTTTGCGGGTGGCGTGGTACCTGTTCTTGGCGGTGGCGCTGTCCTCGACGTCGACCTTGGCCGGGAAGGGGTAGGCCGAGCCTGTCGCCAGAACGATGTAGTCGGCCTCGATCCGCGTACCCGATCTCAAGGTGACGGACGTCTCGTCCACCTGCACGCCCCTGTCCCGGATGACCGTGCCGCGGGCCAGCAGCCGGTCATAGGAGAGGAACAGCCGGTCCGTCCATTGCGCATCGGTGAGGCCGCGTAGTGCGGCGACATGGTGGACGAAGGTGTCCCGGGGTTCGATGAGCACCACGTCGGTGACGCTGTCGAGCTCTTTGGCGACGGTGATGCCGCCGTATCCGCCGCCGACGACGGCCACGGTCGTACGCATGAGGTGTTCCCTTCTCACAGCAGGGTGGTCGGGGTGACGGTGCCTACCTGAAGCACGGCGTCGAACCATTCGTCGAGCCGGCCGGTCGTCAGGTAGTGCTCGGGGTCGGCCTCGGCGTCGTAGATTCCACCGATGACGCGTAGCTTGTGCGGGCCGCGAAGCCAGTCGTTCACCGGCTCGGGGCGCGGGGCACGCAGGTCGAGCACGTAGCGGTCGGGACCGGCCGCGGCCAGCATGGCGTCGGCCGAGCCGGGCATCGGATCGGGAACCCACTGACCCGGATGGAGGCCGCTCACATCGCCGCGGGCGAAAGCGATCAGCAAGGAGAAGTAGCCGCTGCCCAGCCGTTCGCGCAGTTCGTTGCCGACGCTCTGGAAGGGTTCGAGCAGGGCGGCGGGGATGACGCGGGCCCCGTTCGCGGTGAACGAGATGCCCTCCCAGTAGGCGATCTTCGCTGTCTCGTCGCGCAGCAGTGCGGTCAGCGTGGCGACCGAGCGGCGCCGGGTCACGCCGTAGTCGAACCCGCCCCCGGCGAAACTGCCGGCGTGCCAGTCGAGGATGACCCTGGCCTTCTCCAGCGCGGCGCCGGGGTCGGGCAGCGCGGCCACCAGGTCGTAGGCGTCGCGTGCGTGGTCGGCGAAGGGACGTCCTGGATGGCTGCCTCGCGCGTGCTGCACGTGTTCGGGCACCTCATGGGCGGTCACGATCGTGTCGTAGTGGTGGCGCAGCTCGTGGAGCCGGTCACCACGTACGCCGGCCACGTGGTCGATGACGGCCTGGTAATCCGCGACCCGCGCGGACGGAGGATCCAGCCCGACCATCCGGAGTGGGTCTGACGGATGCCGCCGGTTGAACGCCTGCGCCCACTCCATGACGGCGAGCAGTTCCTCGGTCCGCCATGGGGTCCACAGGTCGGACAGCGCCGCACGGGCGTCTTCCTCACCGCCGCGGATGTAGGCGTTCACCCGCTCGACCGCTGTCTCGTCATCCTGGATCGCGATGACGCGGAAGCCCAGGTCTTCGACGAGGAGGCGGAGCACCCGGTGCCCCTGCGTCACCACTTCGTGCGCCGCGCGGGTCGGCTCGCCCACACCCACGATCACCGCATCGGCCAGCAGGTCGCGGAGCGGGTAAAGGTCGGTGAGCCCTTCGGCCGGGTCGGTGGTCGTCAGCTCGCGCGCCTGCTCCGCCACCCATTGTCGGGTCGCCGTCGTTTCTCCCGTACTTGCCATGACACCGAGGCTAGGAGAGAGAAATGAGACAATGAATGCTTGGCTGTGGCAGTTTTATAAGCGGACGTATCAGAGCACTGAGGGAATGAGATGGACATTCTCAGCGATGTGATCTCCGTCGTGCGGATGGGCACCCCCGGCGGGGAGCGGGTCGAATGGCGGGCGCCGTGGCGCCAGGACTTCCCCGACCAGCCGGGAACGGCCGGCCTCCTGGTGGTGCTCCAGGGCACGTGCTGGCTGATCGAGAACGCTGCCGAACCCACGCACCTGGCTCCTGGCGACGTCGTGTTCTCCCCGCACGGCGACGGATACGCCCTGGCCGACAGCGCGGCCACGACGGCGGCCGGCAACGAACCCGCGACGACCCCACCCACCACCGTCACCCTGTGCGGCGGCTACGAGCTCCGCCCCGAGTG